>JAEYZJ010000233.1 GCA_023430705.1 Pseudomonadota bacterium
GACACCATCAAGATCCCCGCGCCCTTCGTGCAGCTCAGCGACGACAGCGGCATGAGCCACACCCAGGTGCCGATCATCCGCTCGATCATCACCCTGGCGAGCGAACTCGACCTCAGCGTCATCGCCGAGGGTGTCGAGACAATCGAGGAAATCGAGCGCCTGCAGCAACTCAACTGCCAGTATGCCCAGGGCTTCGCATTCGGCGCCGCGATGAGCGGCCAGGAACTCGGCAAGCGCTTGCAGACCCAGTTCAACGGCCGCTAGTCGCCACTCCTCGGCCCCGCACTACGAAGAAGGTGCGGGCACGAGCCTCCCTCACGCCCAGCCGACCATCCCCGAACGCGGGAATCTCCCCTGCGGAGCGGGCGTCGAAGCAAGCGGGTCCTTCGCGGGCGTGGATGGATGGAGACGTCGCTGACGGCCGTCCCCTGCTGCCTGGTTCGCCTACGCTCCGGAGCCGGGCAGGCGCGGCCAGAAGAAGCCGGTCTGGCGGCGATAGGCTGCGTACGCTTCGGCCAGTTCGGTCCGCGAAAACTTACGCTCCTCCCCCAGCGCTGCCACTATGTAGATTGTGGTGAGGGCCAGGAGCGGGATCAGCGACCACGCCGACCAGGTGGCGATGGCCCAGCCGATCCAGAACACCAGATAGGAGGTGTAGAACGGGTGGCGCAGGTAACGGTAGGGACCGGTCGTCACCAGTCCATGCGGGTTCGCCTGGTCGAAGGCCATCTTGAGGCTGGCTTCCCGCGAGGCGCGTATCGCGAGCGTGAACAGCCACACGCCCGCAAGCTGGATCGCCACTCCGATGATCTGCGCCAGGAGCGGCTGCGCTTCCAGCCAGAGCAGCGCCAGGAAAATCGCTGTGGTTGCGATCACCGCCGCAGAGATGACAACCGTGCCGGTGGGCATCTTGGGGGAGCGGAAATGGGTCCGAAGCGACCGCCCGTACTGCAGGACGACAAGAACGCTAAGTATCGAAACGATCCCGTCCAGTACAATTTCCACCATAGTGCCCCCGACGCTGTTACTTGGGATGCAAGCTAGGTGTTAGCTGCCGAGGGCGCAAGCGCAGCGACGCGGCACCAGGTGCCCCGATCAGTAAAATCTGTCGTTTTCCCTTGATGTAATGTTGACCGCGCTGTTTGACGCGCCTGTAGGAAGTGCGGAGGTATCGAGGACGGCCACAGGACAGCCGTCTATGCCGACATACGACATTACCATCAGGACCCAGGCCGGCGTCATCCGCATCAGCGAGAGCGACGGTCGCGGCCTTCCCATCCTTCTCATCCACGGATCTGGCGCCTCGCGGGCAGTCTTCGCGCGCCAGTTCGCGAGCCCGCTGTCGCGAAGCCATCGCTTGCTGGCGCTGGACCTGCCCGGACATGGGGAATCGTCCGATGCAACCGATCCGGCGGAGGACTACACCATTCCTGCCCTCGCCCGCACGGTGGGCGAAGTGCTGGTCGCCCGTGATATCGAGCGCGCAGTCGTCTTCGGCTGGTCGTTGGGCGGGCATGTCGGGATCGAGCTGATGGCCACCAACCGGGTCGTCGAGGGCCTGATGGTCACGGGCGCGCCGCCCATCCCGCCCGGCCCGCTCGGCATGCTGCGCGGCTTCCAGGCCAATCTCGACCTGCTGCTGGCCACCAAGGAACAGTTCACCGAGCGCGAGGCGCTGCGGTTCTACGATCTCTGCTACCACGGCCGTGGTGAGGGACACTTCCTTGAGGCGATCCGCCGGGCCGACGGCCGCATCCGGTCCGCGGTTTCGCGCAGCCTGATGCACGGGGACGGCGTGGACCAGAGGCGGGCCGTCGAGAATGCCCCGGTTCCTGTCGCCATGGTCAATGGCGAGGACGACACGGTGGCTCGGCTGAGCTACATCTCCGCCCTCGACTACAAGACGCTGTGGCGGAGTTCCTGCCACGTGATCGCCAACGCCGGGCATGCCCCGTTCTGGGATCAGCCGGAAATCTTCAACAGGCTGCTGGGCGAGTTCGCCACCGATGTCGCCGGCATGCCTGCCGACGACCCGGTGATCCTGCGCAAGTCGGCCTGAGGACTACTCGGCGGCCTGGGGCAGGGGCTCCGGCCGCTCCCACTTGAGGATCGGCGAGCGGGCCGCGCGGGTCTCGTCGAGGCGCCGGCGCGGGGCCTTGGTGGGGGCGCCGGTAAATCGGCCGGGATCGCCCTTGGCCGCCGCGGCCAGTTCCAGCATCACGTCGCAGAAGCGGTCCAGCGTCTGCCTGCTCTCGCTCTCGGTCGGCTCGACCAGCATGGCGCCATGCACGACCAATGGAAAGTACATGGTCATGGGGTGGAAGCCCTCGTCGATCAGCGCCTTGGCGAAGTCGAGCGTCGACACGCCCGTGCCCTCGAGGAAGCTGTCGTCGAACAATGCCTCGTGCATCACCGGCTGTCCGGGGAACGGCACCGAGAAGGCCTGCTCGAGCCGCGCCTTGACGTAGTTGGCGTTGAGCACGGCGTCCTTGGCGGCCTGCGCCAGACCGTCCCCGCCGTGACTCAGCATGTAGGTGAGGGCGCGCACATACATGCCCATCTGGCCGTTGAAGGCGGTGATACGGCCCAGGTGCTGGCCTTCGGCGTGTTCGGCGAGTTCGAGAGCGCTGGCGCCCCTGCGCACGAACGGCACGGGCGCGAACGGCGCCAGCGCCTCCGACAGCACCACCGGCCCCGCACCCGGCCCGCCGCCGCCATGCGGCGTCGAGAAGGTCTTGTGCAGGTTGATGTGCATGGCGTCGATGCCGAGGTCACCCGGCCGCACCACGCCCATGATGGCGTTGAAGTTGGCCCCGTCGCAGTAAAAGAAGGCACCCGCTTCGTGCACGGCCGCGGCAATCTCGATGACGTCCGGCTCAAACAGTCCGCAGGTATTGGGATTGGTCAGCATGATCGCCGCGACGTCGGGTGAGAGCGCGGCCCGGACTGCCTCGACATCCACGGTGCCGTCATCCCGCGCCGGGATCGAGCGCACGCTGTAGCCGAGGAAGGCGGCCGTCGCCGGGTTGGTCCCGTGCGCGCTCTCGGGCACCAGTACCACCTTGCGGTGACCTTGCCCCGCGGCTTCCTGGGCCGCGCGGATGGCCATCATGCCGGCCATTTCGCCATGTGCGCCGGCCTTGGGCGTGAGGCACACGGCGGCAGTGTTGGTGAGCGTCATCAGCCAGTGCGACAGCTCGCCCATCAGCGCCAGCGCACCCTGCACCGTCGAGAGCGGCTGCAGCGGGTGGATGTCGGCGAATCCGGGCAGCCGGGCCATCTTCTCGTTGAGGCGCGGGTTGTGCTTCATCGTGCAAGAGCCGAGCGGATACATGCCCGAATCGATCGAGTAATTGAGCCGGCTGAGCCGCACGTAGTGGCGCAGCGCCTCCGGCTCGGTGAGCCCGGCCAGGTCGATGTCGCTCTTCCGTTCGAAGCCGCCGAGGAAGCTGCCATCGATCGTGACGTCGGGCAGGTCTACGCCCGAATGCTCGGTGTCACCGATCTCGAACAGCAGTGGTTCGTCCGGAAGCAGGGCGGAGCCCGAGACCGAAGTGAAAGCGGAGGTTCCGACGCCGGTGGGACGCCCTTGCGTGTTCATTGCCATCAGGCATCTCCGTTCAGCGCTGCGTCGAGACACTCGGCGAGCATCTCGATGTCGGCATCGGTGGTGAGTTCGGTCGCTGCGAGGACGATCAGGTTCTCGACCGCCGGATTTCCCGGCTCGAGACGGCTCACCGGCACGCCGGCAAGAACGCCCGCCTGCGCCAGCATCTCGACGACGGGGCCGGCCGGCACGGGCAGGCGGACGGTCATCTCGTTGAAGAAGGTGCGGTTGAGCAGTTCCACCCCAGGCACCGTGCCCAGCATGCGCGCCAGCCGCACTGCATTGTGGTGGTTGAGCCGCGCCAGCCGCTTCAGCCCGGCCTCGCCGAGCAGCGCCATGTGGATCGAGAAGGCCAGGGCGCATAGCCCCGAATTGGTGCAGATGTTGCTGGTCGCCTTTTCGCGGCGGATATGCTGCTCGCGGGTCGAGAGCGTCAGCACGAAGCCGCGGTTACCGTCGGCATCGACGGTCTCGCCGCAGAGCCGTCCCGGCATCTGCCGGATGAACTCCTTGCAGGTCGCCATCAGGCCGACATAGGGCCCGCCGAAATTGAGCGGGTTGCCGATCGACTGCCCCTCGCAGACGACGATATCGGCCCCGAGTGCGCCGGGTGCCTCGATGAGGCCGAGCGATACCACTTCGGTCACGACGACGATCAGCAGAGCCCCGGCCGCATGGGCAGCGTCCGCAGCGGCGCGGAGGTCGCGCAGGTGGCCGTAGAAGTCCGGCGTCTGGACAACGATGGCGGCCGTCTCGGCGTCGATACGGCTGAGGATATCGCCCTGGCCTGCGGGTGAAGCGGGGAGGCACACGAGATCGGGGCCGTCGCCGAGGTAGGTGCGCACCACGTCGCGATAGTGGGGATGGAGCCCGCCCGAGAGCACGATCCGGTTGCGGCGGGTCAGCCGGCGGGCCATCAGCACCGCCTCGGCAGTCGCGGTCGAGCCGTCGTACATCGAGGCGTTGGCAACCTCCATGCCCGTGAGGTGCGCAACCTGGGTCTGGAACTCGAAGAGCATCTGGAGCGTCCCCTGCGAGACCTCCGGCTGGTAGGGCGTATAGGCGGTCAGCCATTCCGAGCGCTGGATCAGGTGATCAACAGTTGCCGGCACATGGTGGCGATAGGCCCCGGCACCGATGAAGAACGGCCCGTCGCCGGCCGCCTGGTTCTGCCCTGCGAGGCCGCGCATCTTCGCTTCGACGAGGAACTCGGGAGAATGACTTGGCAGGTTCACCGGCTCGCGCAGCAGCGCATGCGAGGGAACGCGGGCAAAGAGAGACTCGGCCGTTGCGGCGCCGACAACGGCGAGCATATCGGCCCGCTCGTGGTCGGAATGGGGGAGATAACGCATGGAGGGACCTCAGGCCGTCAGCTTGGCGTAGGCGTCGGCATCGAGCAGGCCGTCGAGTTCGGCGGGATCGTCGATCGCGAGCTTGTAGATCCAGCCCTCACCCTCGGGTGAGGTGTTGATGAGCCCGGGATCGCCGGACAGCGCCTCGTTCACGGCGGTGACTGTGCCGGATACTGGCGCGTAGATCTCGGAGGCGGCCTTCACCGATTCGACCACCGCGGCCTCGTCCCCTGCCTTGAGCTGCTGGCCGACCTTGGGCAGTTCAACATAGACAATGTCGCCCAGCTGCTCCTGTGCGTAGGGAGTGATCCCCACGGTGCCGTCGGCGGTGATGTATTCGTGGTCCTTGGTGAACTTGGTCATTTGCTGGCCTTTCGCACATAGCGATGGGGAACGAATGGGGTT
>JAEYZJ010000238.1 GCA_023430705.1 Pseudomonadota bacterium
GTGCGGTGGGCCGAGATGATGCGCGCCTCGTAGTCGATCTTCAGCGCGTCGAGCGTTTCGGCGGCATGGCGCAGGTTGGGCCAGTCCGACTGGCTGCCCATGATGATGGCGACGGGTGGCGAGGTCGGCACTGTGGTCCCCCGGAGCACTCAAGTCGTCACCCATAGTGATGCCGCGCGCACGACGCAAGCGGGCAGGCCATGGGCCCTTAGTTCAGGCTGCGGTCGAAGGGACGTCGAGGCCGCAGGCAAGCACGTCCAGCACATCGCGGTCGGCGAGTTCGATCGATCCTTCCGGCAGGCCCAGGATCCGGTCGATCACGGTGCCGAGGTAGGTCAGCTTGTCGAGCAGCTGGCGAGACAGGCGCTCGAAGGTCAGCCGGTCGCGGGTCATGTAGAGCGCGGTGATGAGCTGGCGGTTGGAGGCCAGCAGGTGGAGGATGATCTCGGCGGCGCTTTCGGGATCGGCGGTCTCGAAGGTCTGCTCGGCCACCCCCTCGGCGATGATGCGGGTCAGGATCGGCCGCACGACCTCGTCGACGGCCCGGTGGGTGCGCTCGAACAGCTGCAGGTTCTCGGGCCGGAACATCGGCTCGAAGGTGGTGCGCAGCTCGGCGCCCGAACTCACCTTCTGGCGGCGCATGGTGCCCATGAAGCCGATGAGCCTGGAAAAGGCATCGAGAGTGGGATCGTTGATGATCTCGTCGGCGAGCGCGGCGGTCTGGCGCGCATAGCGGCAGGCAAGGGCCTCGACCAGGTCCTCCTTGGACTGGAAGTGGTGGTAGAAGGCGCCCTTGCTGAGTCCGAGCTCGGCGATGATCTGGCTCACCGAGGTGTCGTCGTAGCCCTGGCGCGCGAAGAGGCCGCGGGCAACGTCGAGGATCTCGTCGCGCCGCAGCGACGGCGACTTCACGATGCGCGGAAAGGCCATGCTCATCTCCACCGACCGACGGTCGGTATGGTTAGCATACGGGCCGCCCGAGTGGGAGAGGCCGCGGGGGTCAGGCGATGATATCGGGGAGCAGGATATTTTCGAGCTGGACGATCCGGTCCTTGAGCGCGAGCTTTCGCTTCTTCATGCGCTGGATCATCATCATGTTTCCGTAGCCCGAGGTCGACAGGGTATGGATGGCCGCATCGAGATCGGCGTGTTCCTGGCGCTTGGCGGCAAGTTCGAGCCCAAGCGCGGCTTCCTGTTCCTTGGTCAGCGGCAGCATCGTGCGGCGGTCCCGCCATCCTTGGTTGTGACGCGCGATCAAACTACCGCGATCAGGGGCGGATTTGCACCGGGATTTCCACTTTGACGCCTGTGTTGCAGCCTTGCCACGCGACAAGCAGGGATTTTTTTGTGACCCTTGAGTCGTCCGAAACAGGAGGAAAGGAGCAGTTCATGACGACCGAAGGCCACATCGAGTCGCTGGAAAGGCGTCACCGCGATCTCGATCGGAAAATAGAGGATGAGATGAGTCATCCCAGTCACGACGATCTCTATATTGCTGCGCTCAAGCGCAGGAAGCTCGAAATAAAGGACGAACTGACCCGCAGCCGGGCAAACGCTTCCTGACCGACCCCCATAACAAAGTCATGCTGACGCGAGGGCCACGGCAGATGCTGCGGCCTTTTTTGTTGCGCGAGGGGTGTCAGGGCCTGAAATCGTTGATCTCGAACCAGTAGCCGTTCGGATCCTGGACGAAGACGGCGCGCATGCCGTCGGGGCGCACATTCACCTCGCCGACATCCCCGTTCATGTTCGTGAAGGGCACGCCGATCGACCGGAAGTGGGCGATCACGGCGTCGAGGTCGGGCGCCGAGAGCGCGAAGTGCGTGCGCTTTTCGACGAAGGTGCGGCTGATGTCGCCGGCCTGGATATGGAAGCGCTGGGAGTTGCCATATTCGAACCAGCGGATCTGCGTGCCGCCCATCGGGTTGGGCACCTGCCGGATCCGCAGCACCTCGGTGAGGAACCGCGTGGTCTCGTCGAGGTCGCGGACCAGCAGCGCGATGTGATCGAGGCGGTAGTCGATGTGCACTGCTGCCCCCCGTCAGGCCGTGGCGCCGGAGAAGAACACTTCCATCGTGCCATCGTAGATGAGCTTGAGAGCTAGCAGGAATACCAGCCAGTACGTCAACTGGTAGAAGCGCTTCACCGAGATGCGGCGCACGGCCCAGACGCCGGCCATGACGCCGGCGATCGCCAGCGGCGCGAGGATGGCAGCGCGTTCGAGATTGGCGACGTTCAACTGCCCGAGGAAGAAGTAGGGAACGAGCTTGGCCGTATTCACGATGGCGAAGAAGAAGGCGCTGGTCCCCGAAAAGACCACCGGGCTCAGCCGCTGCGGCAGCACGTAGATCTGGAACGGCGGGCCGCCGGTGTGGCTGATGAAGCTGGTGAAGCCTGCCGCACCGCCCCAGAAGGCGCCCCAGCCCCTCGACGGCGGCAGGCCCTCGAGCTTCTTGCGGATGGGGAGCAGCGCATCGAGGATGAAAAGCAGGGTGAGGACACCGACGAAGAGCAGCACCATGGCGTCGGAGACGAAGCTCCAGAGCACCCAGCCGAGCAGGGTGCCGACGAGGGCGCCCGGCAGCATGATCTTGAGAATGCGCCAGTCTGCATCCTTGCGATAGGTCCAGATGGCGATGGCATCCATGACCAGCAGCAGCGGCAGCAGCATGCCGGCGGCGTCACGGGCCGGCATGACCAGCGAGAGCAGGGGAACCCCAACGAGCCCGAGGCTGCCGACAAGGCCGGACTTGCTCAAGGCGACGATGATGACCGCGAGAACCGCGACGGCCCAGAAGGCGAGATCAGGCATGGATGAAGAGGTCGACGCAGCAGGAAAGGCGGGCCGCTACTGGGACCTGTCCTGCCCGCGCTTGTCAACCTTGCCGGTGCTCTCTTCCCCCGCCGAGGGGGACTTTTCGCGGTCGGCCCGCATGACCCTCTCCAGCATCTCGGTCGAACGGCGGACGAACCCGATATAGGCGGCCTGGTCGTGCCGCACCGCGAAGCTCTCCTCGAGCATCCGGCTGTCGTGCTCCTGGAAGGCTTCGGCGACGCGGTTGGCCTCTGCCTCGCTGAGGCCCAGGGCAGTCAGGGCCTGCTCGCCGAGCCGGATGGCGGAGCGGAAGGTCTCGCGCTCGATGACCTCGACGCCGAGCGCCATCAGGTCGTGGGCGTGCGAGCGGTCGACGGCGCGGGCGGCGATGACCACGTCGGGAAAGTGCCGGCGGACGAGCCGGGCGATGCCGAGGATGCGATCCGCCCCGGCGGTGGCGATGACGATCATGCGGGCCTCGCTCGCGCCCGCGGCCCGCAGGATCTCGAGCCGGCCACCATCGCCATAGAACACCTTGACGCCGAAACGCTTCACCAGCTCGATCTGGGCCGGGTCGTCGTCGATCAGGGTCATCTCGAAGCCCTGGGCGCGCAGCATGCGGGTGACGATCTGGCCGAACCGGCCGTAGCCGAGGACGATGACCTTGCCGTGCGGATCCTCGATCTGCGGGCCGGGCGGCAGATCGGTGTCGTCCACCTGTCGGGGGACGTTGAAGCGCGGCACGATCAGGCGGTCGTAGAGGAAGAGCAGCACCGGGGTCGTCGCCATCGAGAGAGCGACGACGACGGTCAGCAGTTCCACCTCGGGGCCGCTGAGATTGCCGGCCGTGCGGGCGAACTGCAGCACCACGAAGGCGAACTCGCCGGCCTGGCTCAGCAGGATGGCGAGCAGGATGCGCTCGGCCGGATGCATGCGGAAGACCGTCGCGAGCACATAGAGGACGAGCGCCTTCAGCCCGATCAGCGACATGACCACGGCGATCACCACAAGCGGGTTCTCGAGCAGGACCCGGAAGGCGATCGACATGCCGACGGTGATGAAGAACAGCCCGAGCAGCAGGCCCTTGAACGGCTCGAGATTGCTCTCGAGCTCGTGGCGATACTCGCTGTCGGCCAGCAGTACGCCGCCGAGGAAGGCGCCGAGGGCGGGGGAGAGCCCGATGCTCTCGGTGGCGAGGGCTGCGCCGATGACGAGCGCCAGCGCGAAGGCCGTGAAGGCCTCGGGGACGCGTGTCCGCGCCAGCCAGCTCATCAGCGGCCGGATGACGAAGCGGGAGCCGACGAGCGCGGCCGCGAACGCGCCGATCACGACGAGGGCGAGCCACCAGTCGATGGGATTGTCGACCGCTTCGAGGACGTCCTCGCCGATCGCCTCGATGGGCGCGCCTCCCATGTTGGCGAGGAGCGGGATGAGGGCCAGCACCGGGATCACCGCCACGTCCTGGACGAGGAGGATGGCGAGCGAGGCGCGGCCGGTATCGGTCCGCGTGATGCCGCGCTGCTCGATCGATTGCATCGCGATGGCGGTGGAACTCATGGCGAAGGCAAGGCCGACGACGATCGCGTCGGCCCAGGCAAAGCCGATGAGGCGGCCCAGAACCGCGATGACGGCGCTGGTTGCCGCCATCTGGGTGAGCCCGAGGCCGACCACCTTGTTGCGCATGCGCCAGAGCTCGGCGCCGTCGACCTCGAGGCCGATCAGGAACAGCATCATGACGATGCCGAAATCGGCGATCTGGTGGATGAGGACCGTGTCGGAAACCAGCGACAGGCCATAGGGCCCGATCAGCACACCGGCCGCGAGATAGCCGAGGATGGTGCCAAGCCCGAGCCACTTGAACACCGGCACGAGGAGCACGGTGGCCGCAAGCAGCACGAAGATGGCGATCAGCAGGTTGACTTCCATCCGTATGCCGCGCCGCCGCGCCCGTTTGCTTGCTCCACTATAGGTGGTAGCGCGCCGGGCCAATTGAGCGATAGCAAAAAACGAGAAACGAAAGGGCCACTCCCGCAACGCGGAAATGGCCCTCCACAAAGTCGCAGAAGCTGGGTTGCTATTCGTCGTCGGATTCGTTGCCGCGCAGCGACTTGAGCTTGGCAAAGACCGAGTCGGCGTCGATCTCTTCTTCGCGCTCGGTGCGGCGCTCGCCGCCTTCCTCGTCCTCGGGATGGGTCGTGCCCCCGCGGTTGGCGCCGGCCAGCGCTTCCTCGGCGGTAAGCAGCATCGTGCCTTCCTCGGCGGCCTCGCCCGGGGCGCTGCCCTTGGAGGCGCGGCTCACTTCGAGGTCGAGGTCGATCTGGCTGGAAAGACCAAGCGTCACCGGGTCCATCGGGGTGATGTTGGCATTGTTCCAGTGGGTGCCGTCACGGACCGCGTCGATGGTCGACTTGGTTGTGCCGACGAGGCGCATGATCTGCGCGTCCTTCATCTCGGGGTGGTTGCGCAGGAGCCACTTGATGGCGTTGGGGCGCTCGTTGCGGCGCGAGATGGGAGTGTAGCGCGGGCCCTTGCGCTTGGGCGCGGAGACGCGGACCTTGGGCTCGCTCATCTTCATGCGGTAGTTCGGATCGGCTTCCGCCTTCTCGATCTCCTCACGCGTCAGCTGGCCGTTCTGCACCGGATTGGCGCCCATGATGCCGCTCGCGACGTCACCGTCGGCGACGCCCTGCACTTCCAGTGGGTGGAGCCCGCAGAAGGCGGCGATCTGCTCGAAGGACAGCGCGGTGTTGTCGACCAGCCAGACGGCGGTTGCCTTGGGCATCAGAAGGGGCGTGGCCATTTGATAAATGTCTCCTTTAGGCGCGGCCCGGGATCTTCCGGAACGCTCCGCCTCGGGGTTCATATGTGAGGGGGAATATGTGCCTATATACGCGCCGGTTCATACCGATTCAATCGGATTGTCTCCGCGTGAACCGTTGTTCCTCAGTGTTTCGCCCCAGGGGGTGACGAGGATCAGCTTGCCGTAATTGCCGGGTTGTTCGAGTTCGACATGGCCGCGCGCCACGTCGGCCAGCGCCACCGACCGGATACGGGGCTTGCGGATGCGCCCGTCGGCGAGCGCCGGCCATACCGATTGCCTGAGGCTGGCCGCGATGGCGGCCTTGGTCCCCGAGCTCTGCGGGCGCAGTGTCGAGCCCGACAGGGTCAGTTGCTTCATCAGGATGAGGCTGGCGTTGATCTCGGAGCGCGGCCCGGCCTGGGTGGAAACGATGACGATGTGGCCGAAGCGTGCAGCGGCGCGGATATTGCGGTCGAGCACCGGGCCGCCGACGATGTCGACGATGCGGTCGGCACCCTTGCCGTCGGTGATCGAGAGCGTGCGGGCGACGAAATCCTCGCCGCTGCGGTCGATGGTCTCGGCCGCGCCCAGGCTGCGGGCATAGGCTGCCTTCTCGGCTCCCGAGAGGACCGCGATGGGGACGGCGCCATGGAGCCGCGCGATCTGGATGGCGGCGCCACCGATGCCGCCGGCGGCGCCGTGCACGAGCACGTGCATGCCGGGAGCAACGCCGGCACGCATCACGAGAGTCTGTTCGATCGTGAAGAAGGTTTCGGGCAGCGCCGCGCCCTCGAGCCTCGACCAGCCGTCGGGCAGCGGCAGCACCTGGCCGGCGGGCACGACGACATACTCGGCATAGCCGCCGCCATTGGTGAGCGCGACCACCGGGTCGCCCGGCGCGAAATCCTGCACGCCCTCGCCCGTGGCGGCGATCTCGCCGCCGACCTCCAGCCCGGGCAGCGGAGAGGCGTCGGGCGGCGGGTTATAGGTGCCGCGGCGCTGCCCGATGTCGGGGGCGTTGAGGCCTGCCGCGGCGACCCGGATCAGCACTTCGCCCGGCCCTGGCTGCGGTACGGGCAGGGAGACCGGTTCCAGCTCCTCGGGGCCGCCGAAGGCGGTGATCGAGATGGCGGTCATCTGGGTGGGCAGGGTCATGGCCACAAGGCTAGGCCGCTGCGAGGCCGGCGGCAAGCCGGAGGGGCGAGGGTTGCGCTGGGCCGCCACAGGACTAAAATCCCTGAAAAGCAAGAAGAATGGAAACGACGATGTTCGACGACGATCAGAGCAAGCGACCCAGAGGCCACGAAGTGGGCATGCCGATCGACACCATGTCGGTCGAGGAGCTCAACGAGCGCATCGCGCTCCTCAAGGCCGAGATTGCCCGGCTCGAACAGGCGATCGGCGCCCGCGAAAAGACCCGCTCGGAGGCGGACTCGCTGTTCAAGCTCTAGGGTCCGGCCCGCCCCCTCCATCACGGCCCACATGGCGCGGCCGAACGCAGCCCGGCGCCGGGCCGCTTTGCCGTCTCGAAGGCGGAGGCTTCACAAGCCTGTGTTCGCAAATCGGCAAGGTTAAGAAAGCGAGTCCTGTTAACTTCAAATTAACAGCTTGCCGTTAACTTCAAGAGCGTCCGGTTCGCTGGATTTGCAGAGTGGTTTCTCCCTCTGTTTGACGCCTCCCTGTTAACTTTCGAGAGCCGCCATCTTGACGGCTCTTTTCTTTTTTTGGCTGGGACGCCACCCGTTAAGTCAACGGCAAGGGTGGCGGGCGCAAGAAATCGGTGGCATGGCTCTGGCGAGCCACCTTCTCCGGACAGCACCGTGGACGACACGACCAGGAACAGACCAGCAGTCGCCATCGGCCCGCGCATCGTCGCGTCCGGAGGCTTCGACGCGCTCTATCGCGAGGGCATGGCGCTGATCGAGGAAGTCGCCGCCTATCTCGACGGCGAGGGCCGCGAGGACAGCCGCGCGCTCCGGCGCGAGGCGTCGTTCGTCTATGCCACCGAGAGCATGCGCCTCACCACGCGACTCATGCAGCTCGCCTCGTGGCTATTGCTACAGCGGGCCGTGAACGAGGGTGAGCTGACGCCCGAGAACGCGCGGCTCGAAAAGGAAAAGGTCCATTTCACCGCGACGCCGAACGAACGGGGTGGTCCCGGCTTCGAGGACCTGCCCGACCGACTGCGTGGGTTCATCGCCAAGGGCGACCGCCTGTTCGACCGGGTGCTGCAATACGACAGGCTCGAACGCGGCGGCGTGCCGGACTATGCCCCCGAAGCAGCCGGCGGCATCGCCGACCAGTTGGCGCGGCTCAAGGCAGCGTTCGGCCGTCTCAAGGAATAGCCGGCCTCGCAGGGGCGGAAGGCAACAAAAAAGCCCGGCGCGACGGCCGGGCTTTTTGCATTCGTCGGTGCTCGCGGCTCAGAAGCCGAGGCCCTTGAACTTGTCCTTGAAGCGGGTGACGCGGCCACCGCGGTCCATCAGGTTGCCCTGCACGCCGGTCCAGGCGGGATGGGTCTTGATGTCGATGTCGAGCTGCAGCGTGTCGCCTTCTTTCCCGTAGGTCGAACGGGTCTGGTAGGTGGTGCCGTCAGTCATCACCACGTTGATGGTGTGGTAGTCGGGATGGATATCGGTCTTCATGGCGCCTGCCTCAAATCAAACGAGCGCAGTGGCGCCCGGACTGGATCGTCGAATTCGGATTGGCCGGGTACATAGAGAAAAACCGCAGCGCGCGCAAGGGCGGCAGCGCAGGTGTCGCTGCCGGGCAATTGAGTTGCGGGCGGGGTGAGACCCGCCTATATCGGGGGGCACCTGAACCCGACATCGGAGCCGTGCCGACGTGGCACCTATGGATAGAGCCTATTTGAGGGGCCGGCCTCGCGCGACCGAGTCCTCGGACCTCTCCCCCATCCGGCGGCTCCTCCCCTTCGTCTTCCGCTATCCCTGGCAGTTCGGGTTTACGATCCTGTTCCTGCTGGTCTCGACGGTCGCGTCGCTGACGGTGCCGGCGCTGGCGGGCAACATCATCGACAAGGGCTTCGTCGAGAAGAACCTCGACATGGTCGGCGAGTTCGGGATGATCGCGATGGTGGTCGCGGCGGTCATGGCCGTGGCGAGCGCGGCGCGCTTCTACTTCATCTCCCGGCTCGGCGAACGCGTCCTCACCGACCTCAGGCGCAAGGTGTTCGATCACCTGCTGATCCTCGATTCCCGCTTCTTCGACCTGCACCGGGTGGGCGAGCTCACCTCGCGGCTGACCGGCGACGTGGCGACGATCCGCGGCGCCATCGGCTCGAGCGTGTCGCTGATGCTGCGCGGCTCGGTGACGCTGATCGGCTCGGTGGCCCTGATGTTTTTCACCAGCCCGGTGCTGGCGTCGGTCGTGGTGGTGGTGGGGCCTGCGATCCTCATTCCGGTGATGGTCTTTGCCCGCCGGCTCCGCTCCAAGTCGCGGCGTACGCAGGACGCGCTGGCGGACCTGTCGGCCATGGCCACCGAAGCGCTGGGCGCCAGCAAGACGATCAAGAGCTTCGGGCAGGAAATCGAGCAGTCGCGGATCTACGGCGAGGAGGCCGAGAAGTCCTACCAGTCGGAACTGAGCCGGCTGTGGACGCGCGCGGCGCTGCTGGGCGGAGTGGTGTTCCTGTCCACCTCGGCGCTGGTGGTGCTCGTCTGGTGGGGCGCCAACGCCGTGTTCCAGGGCTGGGTAACCGTAGGCGGGCTCGCTCAGTTCATGATCTACGCGCTGATGGCGTCGAATGCGCTGACCAACCTCTCGGACATCTTCGGGGTGTTCCAGATCGTTGCCGGCGCGACCGAGCGGCTGATGGAAATTCTCGACACGGAACCGGCGATCAAGGCGCCGCCGCGGCCGCTGGCGCTGCCAGAGCCGCCGCTCGGCACGGTCGCGTTCGAGGCGGTGGATTTCGCCTATGGCACGCGCGACGACGAGCCGGTGCTCGACCAGGTCAGCTTTGCCGTGGGGCGCGGCGAGACGGTGGCGCTGGTCGGCGCCTCGGGCGCCGGCAAGTCGACGATCTTCGCGCTGGTGCAGCGCTTCTACGACGTGACGGGCGGCCGGATCCTCGTCGATGGCCTCGATGTCCGCGATGTCGAGCCGACCGAGCTCAGGCGGCGCTTCGCCTATGTCGAGCAGGAACCGACGATCTTTGCCGGCACGGTCGCCGACAACATCCGGTTCGGCCGGCCCGAAGCCAGCGTTGCCGAGATCGAGGCGGCGGCCCGGGCGGCGCTGGTGCACGACTACGTGGTCGAGCTGCCCAATGGCTACAACACTATCGTCGGCGAGCGCGGCGTGATGCTCTCGGGCGGGCAGAAGCAGCGCCTCGCCATCGCCCGCGCGCTGATCAAGGACGCACCGATCCTGCTGCTCGACGAAGCCACTTCGGCGCTCGACGCGCAGAGCGAGCGGCTGGTGCAGGTGGCGCTCGAGCGGCTTATGCGCGGCCGCACGACGCTGGTGATCGCGCACCGGCTCGCGACGATCCGCGACGCGGATCGCATCCTCGTGCTCGAGAAGGGCCGGGTCATCGATCAGGGCACCCACGACCAGCTGGTCCGCAAGGGCGGCAAGTATGCCGAACTCGCGCGGCTCCAGTTCCGCAATGAAGCGGTGCCGGCGGCGGAGTAATTCGCCCGGCGGAACCTGGCTCATGGCCGCGCCCTTGCAGTCATGATAGACTTTCCGCCGCATCCACTCACCACGGGGTGACGGACCATGCTGGAAGGCGACAGGACGTTCACGGGCTCGGTGCCGGAGAACTACGACCGGTACATGGTGCCGATGGTCTTTGAGGGATATGCCGCCGACATGGCGCGTCGCGCAGTGACGCTGGCTCCCGGCGCGGTTCTCGAAACCGCATGCGGCACGGGCGCGGTCACGCGCATGCTGGCGCCGATGCTGCCGCCCGGGGCGCGCTATGTCGCAACGGACCTCAACCAGCCGATGGTCGATTTCGCCACCTCGCGGCAGCCGCCCGATCCGCCGGTAACCTGGCGGCAGGCCGATGCGCTGGCGCTGCCGTTCGAGGATGGAAGTTTCGATCTCGTGCTCTGCCAGTTCGGGGCGATGTTCTTTCCCGACAAGCTCAAGGGCTTCGGGGAGGCGCGCCGGACGCTCTCGCCCGGCGGGCACTTCCTCTTCAGCGTCTGGGACCGCATCGAGGAAAACAGCTTCGCACGCGATGCCGAGCAGGCCCTGATCAAGGCGTTTCCCGACGATCCGCCGCGCTTCATGGCACGTGTGCCGCACGGCTATCACGACACCGATGCCATCCGCGCGACGCTGAAAGAGGCGGGCTTTGGGAGGGTCGAGATCGAGACGCGCGCCGATGTCAGCCACGCGCAGTCCGCCCGTTTCGCCGCCTTGGCCCTATGCCAGGGTACGCCGCTTCGCGGTGACCTCGAGGCGCGGGCGCCGGGCCGGCTGGAGGCGATCACCGAGATCGTCGCCGATGCCCTCGAGAGCGCCTATGGGCCGGGCGAGATCGAAGGCAGGATCCAGGCGCACGTCATCGTCGCATCCGTCTGAACCACGGATCAGCCGTCGGTCAGCTTGAACTCGATGCGGCGGTTGCGCGCGAACGCTTCCTCCGTATCGCCGTTGTCGAGCGGGCGGCTGTCGCCGAAGCCGGCAGCGACGAGACGCTGGGCCGGGATGCCCTGTTCGACGAAGTATTTCGTCACGGCGATGGCGCGGGCGGCCGAGAGTTCCCAGTTGGAGGGGAATTCGGGTGTGTTGATCGGGCGCTTGTCGGTGTGGCCGTCGATACGCAGCACCCAGTTCACGTCCTCCGGGATCTGGGTGATCAGTTCCCTGATGACGGCGGCGAGCTTGCCCATCTCCGTGCGTCCGGCATCGGAGATGGTGGCTTCGCCGGCCGGGAACAGCACTTCGGACTGGAACACGAAGCGGTCGCCGACGA
>JAEYZJ010000240.1 GCA_023430705.1 Pseudomonadota bacterium
GCGCGGCGCACGGACCGCACGCGGTACCGCACGAGAATGTCGCTCGCGAGCAGCAGGAACAGCATCATCGCCTGAAAGATGCCGACGGCCGCGAACGGCAGCTGGATGGTGATCTGCGCCATCTCGCCACCAACGAAGGTGATGGCGACAAGGAGGCCCGCAAGCACCGCTCCGAAGGGATGCAGCCGGCCGAGGAAAGCGACGATGATTGCCGTGAACCCATAGCTCGCAGGAAACTGCAGGATCAGCCGGCCTACGGGCCCCATAGCCTCGAGCACCCCTGCGAATCCGGCGAGGCCGCCCGAAATCAGCATGACCAGCCACACCGTGCGGTCTGCCGAGAAACCGCCATAGCGGGCCGCCTGCGGCGCGGCGCCGACCACGCGGACCTGGAAGCCGAAAACGAAGCGCGAGAACACGAGCCACACCACCAGCGCGACGAGCACCGCCAGCAGCGCGTTCAGCTGAACGATGGTGCCAGGAATGATGTAGGGGAGCGACTGGTCGGCGCTGAACATCACCGTCTGTGGCTGCCCCATCGAGGTCGGGCTCTTGTACGGTCCGGCCAGCAGGTAGTTCAGCAGGTAGACCGACGCATAGGTCAGCATCAGGGAGGTGAGGATCTCGTTGACCCGGAACTGGACCTTCAGCAGAGCAGGAACCGCGGCATAGGCGGCACCGCCGGCGGCGCCAGCCAGCATCATGAGCGGCATGATCCACCAGCCGGTCATGTCGTTGGTGAGGATGCCGACACCGGTCCCGGCGATCGCGCCGACGATGTACTGCCCCTCGGCCCCGATGTTCCACACGTTGGCGCGATAGGCGATGGACAGCCCGACCGCGATGATGATCAGCGGCGCGGCCTTCACCGCGAGATCCTGCCACTTGTAGGAATTGAGCAAAGGCGCGAGGAAGATCTCCCGCACGGCACCGACGCCATCATATCCGAGCAGCGTGAAGATGAGCCCCCCGGCCACCATGGTCAGGAGCACGGCACCGATCGGCGTCACCACCTGCAGGAGCTTGCTGGGCTCCTGCCGTTTCTCGAGCCTAAGCTGCATGGACCGCCCCCTCGCCGTGGATGCCGCCCATGAGGAGGCCGATCTCTTCGATATCGGCGCCCTCGACCTGCATGGGCCTCGAGAGCCGGCCCTCGTTGATGACCGCCAGCGTGTCGCACAGCGACAGGAGTTCATCGAGGTCCTGGCTGATGACGACGACAGCCGAGCCCCCCACTGCAAGGTCGACGATGGCCTGGTGGATGGCCGCCGCCGCACCGGCATCGACTCCCCAGGTCGGCTGGCTCACGACCAGCACACCGGGCTTTTGCAGGATTTCGCGGCCCATGATGAACTTCTGAAGGTTGCCGCCAGACAGCGATCCGGCCGTCGACCCCGGCCCCTGGGCCTTGACCGCAAAAGCGGCAATGACCTCGCCCGCGTACGTCCGCGCCATCGACGACCTGATCATCCCGGCCGAGACCATGCCCAGCCGGTCGCGAGCAGTGAGGATGGCATTGTCCGAGAGCGTGAACTCGGGCACCGCCGCATGCCCGTTCCGCTCCTCGGGGACACTGGCCAGTCCCCTGAGGCGCCGCTGCCGCGCCGGAAGTGACCCGACGGGCGCTCCATCGATGGTGATTGCTTCGCGGTCGCCCGAAATTTCCTCACCCGAGAGGGCAAGAAGGAGGGCATTCTGACCGTTGCCGGCGACCCCGGCGATGCCGAAGATTTCGCCGCCGCGCACGGCGAAGCTCACCTCGCGCAGCGGAGTGCCGAACGGCCCCGCGGCGGGCAGCGACAGCCGGCTGACCACCAGCCGCTCCGCGCCCATGCTCCGCCCTGTCGGCTTCTTCACGTCTCTCAGGCCAGCGCCGATCATCTTCTCCGCCATCGAGCGCGAGGTCTCTGCCTTCGGGTCGCAGGTCGAGACCACCTTGCCGCCCCGCAGGATCGTGGCGGTGTCGCAGAGCGCCTTGATCTCGTGCAGCTTGTGCGAAATGTAGAGGATCGAGCAGCCCTCGCCCGCGAGCTTGCGCAGCACGACGAACAACTGCTCCACCTCCTGCGGCGTCAGGACCGAAGTGGGCTCGTCCATGATCAGCAGGGCAGGATCGAGCAGCAGGGCGCGCACGATCTCGATACGCTGGCGCTCGCCCACCGACAGCGTCGACACGGTGCGGTGCGGGTCAAGATGGAGCCCGTACTGGTCCATCACCTGCCGGATGCGTGCTTCGAGTTCGCGGGGCGGAATCTTGCCATCCATGCCGAGCGCGATGTTCTCGAGCACGGTGAGTGCCTCGAACAGCGAAAAGTGCTGGAACACCATGCCGATACCGAGCTTTCGGGCGGCCTTGGGGTTGTGCACCACCACCGGCTGCCCGTTCCACCGGATCTCTCCGGCATCGGGCTGCATGATCCCGTAGATCATCTTGACCAGGGTTGACTTGCCTGCGCCGTTCTCGCCCAGCAGGGCATGAATCTCGCCCGGCAGAACGGCGAACCCGACGTTGTCATTGGCAAGAACACCCGGGAAGCGCTTCGTGATGCCAGCGAGGGCAAGGCGCGGGGCAAGGCTAGTGTCCAACAACGGCTCCCGACTGCGTCGCGACCGGCCGTGCGACAGATGCTTCCCGACCGTTAGTGTGAACCAATATCTCAGCCGCAGCCAGCGCGGCGATGACCTCGGGCCGCTTGTCCCCAAGCCCTTCGGCGAATACCCAGCCGCCGATGGGCAGCACCAGATGCTCGAGCCGGTCGGCCGGATACCCTGCCTCGAGGTACCAGCTACGGAAGCGGGCCCGCTTCGTCCGCGACCCGACCATGCCGACATAGGGGGCGTCGCCCCGCTGCAGGGCTTCCGCCCCGATCAGGAAGTCCAGTGCGTGGTCATGCGTCAGGATCACGTAGGCGCTGCCCGGCGGCGCCGCGCGCACCAGGGACTCAGGCATGGCCGCTGCGTGCGGTTCGACGTTCTCGGGGAGGCCGACAAGTTCGTCCGGCCGGGTATCCACGACATGCACGTGCAGCGGCAGCGGCGACAAAGCCCGGGCCAGCGCGTGCCCGACATGCCCGGCGCCGAAAAGGAACACGTGCGGCAGAGCCGCATCCTCTCGCGCCAGCCGTTCGGAAAGCGTCGCCACCAGTTCCGGCGCCGCCCGCCGCAGCGTCACATCCACCCTGCCCCCGCAGCACTGCCCGATTTCGGGGCCGAGCGGGATATCGAGGTGATCGTGATGCTGGCCATTCCGCAGCACCTGCCGTGCCCGGTCGATCACCATGTACTCGAGCGCGCCACCGCCGATGGTTCCGGCGGTCCTGTCTGCCGAAATCAGCATGAACGCCCCCGCCTCGCGTGGCGAAGACCCGCGTACGGCCGTCAGTTCGGCGATGATCGCGTCAGGCTGAAGGGAAATGAACCGGGTCAGGTCGGAGATGGAGAGGCTCATCGTGTGGCGCCCCCCTCCCTACCCCTGCCGGTCGGTGATTGGGGAATGACTGCGCTGCAGACTCGATGCGGCACCTCCCCCGTGACGGGGGAGGCTCGGAGGGGGTGCGAGGTGAGCACCCGGCTCACGCCGCTGCCCCCTTCCGCATCCGCTCGACCGCCAGCAACACGCGCTCGGGCGTGGCCGGCATGTCCAGCCGGGGCGCGATCCTGTAGTCGGCCACCGAAGCCACCGCCATCGACAGCGCCTCGACCACGGAGTAGCCGAGGACCAGGGGTGGCTCGCCAACGGCCTTGGAACGCCCGATCGCCGGCTCCTTGTTGACGCTCCACTCGGCCAGCCGCACGTTGAAGAGGCGCGGTACGTCGGAGGCGACGGGGATCTTGTAGGTAGAGGGCGCGTGGGTTCGCAATTGCCCCTTCTGGTCCCACCAGAGCTCTTCCGTCGTCAGCCAGCCCATCCCCTGGATGAAACCGCCTTCCACCTGGCCGATGTCGATCGCCGGATTGAGCGAACGGCCGACGTCTTCGAGCACGTCGACGCGATCGACCTGATACTCGCCCGTCAGCGTGTCGATCGTCACTTCCGACGCGGCAGCGCCATAGGCGAAATAGTAGAACGGATGTCCGCGGCCGGTGGCGCGATCCCAGTGGATCTTCGGCGTCTTGTAGAAGCCGGCGGCGCTGAGTTGCACCCGGTTCATCCAGCACGAGGTCGCGAGTTCGTCGAAGGGCACGAACTGCTGTCCCGCGCGAATGCCGCCGAACTCCCACTGCACCTCCCGGGGTTCGACCTCGTAGATGAACGCAGCATGTGCCGCCATGCGGGCCTTGATCTGGTTGGCGGCATCGAGGGCCGCCATCCCGTTGAGGTCCGTACCCGAAGAGGCGGCGGTCGCCGAGGTGTTGGGTACCTTGCTGGTGTTGCTCGCCGTGATCTGCACGCGCTCCACCGGCACCCCGAAGGCGTCGGCGACGACCTGCATCACCTTGATATGCAGCCCCTGCCCCATCTCGGTCCCGCCATGGCTGAGATGAATCGAGCCGTCGCGGTAGACATGCACAAGGGCGCCGGCCTGGTTGTGCCAGGTCGCGGTGAACGAGATGCCGAATTTTACGGGCACCATCGCAATGCCCTTCTTCAGCACCCTGCTGGAGCGGTTGAACGCAAGGATGGCCTGCCGCCGCGCCTGGTAGTCCGAACTCTGTTCCAGATCCTCGATCACGCGATGGATGACATTGTCCTCCACCACCTGGTGGTAGGGCGTGATGTTGTTGCTGTCGGTGCCGTAGAAGTTCGCCTTGCGGATCTCGAGCGGGTCCTTGCCCAGGGCGTAGGCGATATCCTCGATCCAGCGTTCGGCGGCGATGATCCCCTGCGGTCCGCCAAAACCGCGGAAAGCAGTGTTCGACACGGTGTTGGTGAAGAGCGGCAGCGAGTTCACGCGGACCGCCGGATACCAGTAGGCATTGTCGCTGTGAAACAGCGCGCGGTCGGTCACGGGACCGGAGAGGTCGGCCGAGTAGCCCGAGCGGGCCGCATAGGTTGCCGTCACGGCCTGGATCTTGCCGTCGTCGTTGTAGCCCACGTCATAGTCGACCACGAAATCGTGGCGCTTCCCGGTGATCTGGAAATCATCGTCGCGGTCGGGCCGGATCTTGACGGCGTGGTTGAACTTTTTGGCCGCAAGCGCTGCAACCACAGCGAAAAGATTGCCCTGTGTTTCCTTTCCGCCGAACCCCCCGCCCATGCGGCGCATGTTGACCGTCACCGCCGCGTGCGGGATGCCGAGGACCTGCGCCACCATCACCTGGATTTCGGTCGGGTGCTGGGTCGAGGCATGAATGGTGACTTCGTCGTCCTCGCCGGGCACCGCCAGCGCCGCCTGGCTCTCAAGGTAGAAGTGCTCCTGCCCGCCGATGCGGACCCGCCCCTTCACCCGGCGCTGCGACGCCGCGAGCCCGGCATCGGCATCGCCGCGCTCGAGCTTCAGCGGTTCGGTCACTACCTTGCCGCCCGCCGCCAACGCCGCATCGACATCGGTAATGTGCGGCAGGTCGCGATACTCGATCCGCGCCAGCTTGGCCGCCCTGCGCGCCGCTTCGCGAGTGGTGCCGATGACAGCGAACAGCGGCTGCCCCCAGGTGACGACGCGGGTCGTCGCGAATACCGGCTCGTCGTGCTTGTGCACCGAGCTGATGTCGTTCTCCGCCGGCACATCCTCGGCCGTCAGCACGCCGACCACTCCCGGCGCGCTGCACACGGCATCGAGGTTCATCGACGCGATGTCGGCGTGTGCCTTTGTCGAAAGGCCGAGATAGGCGTGGAGAGTGCCCTCAGGCTCGACGAGATCGTCGATGTAGTCGGCCCGACCGGCGACCTGCTTGATGGCGGAGTCGTGCGGGACGGAAACGTGAAGCGGCGAAGCGGTGATGGGAGACTGCTTGTTCATGGCAGGCTCCGGTGCCTGGGCACCCCCCTCCGGGCCTCCCCCACAAGGGGGTGCAACGCGCGGTAACCGGCCATCACGCCACCTCCCTCGTGAGCCGCTCGGCCTCGCCCGACGTTTCGAGGAAGAACCGCCGAAGCAGGTTCTGCGCCGCCAGCAGGCGGTATTCGGCAGATGCGCGCATGTCGGTCAGCGGCTGGTAGTCCTCGGCATAGGCAGGGAGCGCTGCCTCGACGGTTGCCATCGTCCAGTCTTTGCCGACCAGCGCGGCCTCCACGGCCTTCGCACGCTTGGGGGTCGCGGCCATGCCTCCATAGGCAATGATGGCGTCAGCAACGCGGCCGTCCTCGACGCTCACGCGGAAGGCCCCGCAGACCGACGAGATGTCCTCATCCTTGCGCTTGGAGATCTTGTAGGCGGCAAACTGCTCGCCGGGAGGCAGCGCAGGAACGACGACGCTCTCGACGAACTCACCCGGTTCGCGGTCCTGCTTGCCGTAGGCAATGAAGAAGTCCTCGAGCTTGACCGTGCGGCGCCTGTCCCCCTTGCGCAGGACGATGGCGGCCCCGAGTGCGATCAGCGGCGGCGGCGTGTCGCCGATCGGCGAGCCATTGGCGATATTTGCCCCGATGGTGCCGGCATTGCGGACCTGCTGCCCCCCGATCCGGCTCCAGAACTCGGCAAGCTGCGGATAGCGTGCCGTGACCGCGTCCTCAGCCTCGGCATAGGTCACCGCCGCACCGATCCGCAGGGCGCCGTCGACTTCGGCTATGCCGTGCAGGTCTGGTACATCCCCGATGCAGATCACCGGCCCGATGTCGCGCATGAACTTAGTGACCCAGAGGCCGACATCGGTTGCGCCAGCTACGAGCGTAGCCGTCGGGTTGGCCGCATACACTTCGGCGAGATCGTCAGCCGAGGCCGGCACGATGATCCTGTCGTTGCCGGCACCCAGCTCGACCCGCCGGCCATCCTGGAGTGCCTCGAGCCGCGACTTGATCGACTGTCGCTCGGCCACGAGAGGATCGTCCACCACCTTGCCGTAGGCGGAAATGGACTGACCGGCCCTGACGATCGGCGAATAGCCCGTGCAGCGGCAGAGGTTGCCCTGCAGCGCCACCTCGATGTCTTTCACCGAGGGGTCGGGGTTCTCCATCCACATGCCATAGAGCGACATGACGATGCCGGGCGTGCAGAAGCCGCACTGGCTGCCGTGATGATCGACCATCGCCCGCTGCACGGCGTGCAACGGCCCGTTGGCCGCGCTGAGATGCTCGACCGTGACGACATGGGTGCCGTCAAGGCTGCCCACGAAGGTGATGCACCCGTTGATCGCCTCGTACTTCAACTCACCGCCGCGCAGTCGACCCACCAGCACGCTACAGGCGCCACAGTCGCCTTCGGCACAGCCTTCCTTGGAGCCGGTCATGCGCCGATCGAGCCGAAGGAAGTCGAGCAGGGTGCGCGTAGCCGAGACTTCGTTCAGCACGACGTCCCGGTCATTCAGAATGAAGCGCAACTGGCTCCGGATATCGGTCATCAGCTTCCCCGATAGGTCGAGTACCCGTACGGCGAGACGAGTAGCGGCACGTGGTAGTGCGCCATCTCGCTCATGGTGAACCGCACCGGCACCGTGTCGAGGAACCGGGTCTCCAGCTCCACGCCGAGACGCTCGAAATACTGTCCCACATGGAAGACCAGCTCATAGCTGCCCAGGTGAAAACGGTCGCCTTCAAGCAGTGGCTGGTCGACCCGCCCGTCGGCATTGGTGTGGCCGCTCCATATATGGTGCGTGTGATCGCCATGTACCATGAGGAGATCAATGCGCAGGCCGGAGGCCGGTTTGCCGTGTGTGGTGTCGAGTACATGCGTGGTAAGGCGTGCGGGACCCGCCATAGTCTATTCCTCTTGCCCTGCTCGCGGGCCTGCCAGCACGGCTGCCGCTTGCCGTAAAGGCATTTCGATCTGATTGCCCGACTATTGAGCAATTCCGGGCCGGTTCCAAGAGGGCCGAAATGGATTTTTACCAACTGGTCCACTTTTCATCGTCTTGCAAGGGCCACACGCGCCCTGTGATATTCGCGCCAGCAGAGACGAGGTGCAGACATGCGTTATCCCCGCAACATGGTGGGCTACGGCCCGAATCCGCCCGACGCCAAGTGGCCGGACGGCGCCAATATCGCGGTGCAGTTCGTGCTGAACTACGAGGAAGGCGGCGAGAACAACATCCTGCATGGCGACCCTGCGTCGGAAGCATTCCTCGTCGACGTGATCGGCGCGGCCCCCTGGCCGGGCAAGCGCCACTGGAACGTGGAGTCCATGTACGAGTATGGCGCGCGAGCCGGCTTCTGGCGCCTCCATCGCCTCTTCACGCGATACCAGCTGCCTGTGACCGTCTACGGCGTCGCCACGGCTCTGCAGCGCGGTCCCGAGCAGGTCAAGGCCATGCTCGATGCGGACTGGGAGATCGCCAGCCATGGGCTCAAGTGGATCGACTATCGCGACTACGACATCGAGCACGAGCGCAACGACCTGCATGCCGCGGTCAAGCTCCATACCGAAGTGGCCGGCACCCGCCCCACCGGCTGGTACTGCGGACGCACGTCGATCAACACGGTCGACCTTGCAAGTGAGGAAGGCGGCTTCACCTATGTGTCCGACACCTATGACGACGACCTGCCCTACTATCGCGAGCACATGGGTGCGCCACAGCTGATCATCCCCTATTCGCTCGCCACCAACGACATGCGGTTCACCACGGCATCGGGATTTGCGAACGGCGAAGAGTACTTCCAGCTCCTCAAGGACACTTTTGACGTCCTCTATGCCGAGGGGGAGGCCGGTTCCGCCAAGATGATGTCGGTTGGGCTCCACTGCCGCCTCGTCGGCATGCCCGGGCGCTTCGCCGGTCTGCAGCGCTTCGTCGACTACATCCTCGGCAAGGAGAAGGTGTGGGTCGCCAGGCGCATAGACATCGCCGAGCACTGGCTCAGGACGCACCCCTACCAAAAGCCCCTCATCGTTCCGTCCGAGCTGCATCTCGACGACTTCACCCAGCTCTTCGGTAACGTGTTCGAGCACTCCGAGTGGGTGGCGGAACGGGCGCACAAGCGGGAAATGGGACCGGCGCACGATACGGCGACCGGGCTGCACGCCCTGATGTGCCAGGTCTTTCGCTCGGCCTCCGACGAGGAGCGCCTTGGTGTCCTGAATGCCCACCCGGACCTTGCGGGCAAGCTGGCGGCTGCACAGCGCCTCACCAGCGAGTCGGAAGCCGAGCAGGCCTCTGCCGGCCTCGACGCCCTCACCGACGCTGAGCGCGAACGCTTCGGCCGGCTCAACCAGGAGTATGTCGACAAGTTCGGCTTCCCGTTCATCATCGCGGTTCGCGACAACACCAAGGCCCAGATCATGGCCGCCTTCGAGCAGCGCATCTCCAACTCCCGCGAGCTGGAGTTCCTGACCGCCTGCAGGCAAGTCGAGCGCATCGCCGAGCTGCGGATAACGCAGATTCTCTCGGCATGAGATGAGTGAGGGCCGCGCAGGCGGCCTCCGGCAATCAGGTTGCGCGCCCGACCGGCACCCCGGTTCGGGCGCTTGACAATCTCTGGCGCATTGCATAACCATTTCGTTATAGAAACGACGGGTTATTGAATGTCGCCTCCTGCCTCCCAACTCGATCGCACCTTTGCCGCGCTCGCCGACCCGACCCGCCGGGCAATCCTTGCCCGCCTGGCGCAGGGCGAGGCCACGGTCAACGAACTGGTCGAACCGTTCGAGATGAGCCAGCCTGCCATCTCCAAGCACATCAAGGTGCTGGAGAATGCCGGGCTCGTCTCGCGCGGAAAGGACGCCCAGCGCCGGCCGGTCAGAATCGAGGCCGCACCGATGGCGGAAGCCGTCGGCTGGCTGGAACACTACCGGCGGTTCTGGGAGCAGAGTTACGCCCGGCTGGACACGCTGCTCGAAGAACTGCAGCGTTTCGCGCCAGATGCCGATGGCAAGAAGAACTGAGGAGCCCTGCCATGATGAAGCCGCTCACCATCACCCTGCCCTCGGACCGCGAGATCGCCGTCACGCGTCAGTTCCACGCCCCGGCGGACCTTGTCTTCGATTGCTGGACCGTCCCTGCCCTCATCCGTCGCTGGCTCGGCTTCGCCGACTGGGAGTTCGTCACCTGCGAGTTCGACGCCCGAGTGGGAGGAAAGTGGCGCTTCGTGACGCGCAGCCCCGACGGATACGTCATGGGCTCTGGCGGCGAGGTGAAGGAGATCAGCCGCCCCGGGCTCATCAAGACCACCGAACTCTACGATGAGGACTGGACCGGCGGCGAGACCATCGTCACCAACCGGATCACCGAGGAGGGCCGCATCGCCACATCCGTCGTCACCATCCTCTATCCGACAACCGAGGCCCGGGATGGCGCCCGTGCCACGCCGATGGCGGATGGGATGGAGACGGGATTCCGGCGCCTCGACGAACTGCTCACGGACATGCCTGCGTACTGACGGGCAACCACGACTGCCACGACCGAGACTGCCCCCTCCGTTACGCTACGCGGCGGAGAACGGGAAACTCAACCCAAAAGAGGAGAATGACATGCCCAAGATCATGCCCTGCCTATGGATCGACGCCCGCATCGAGGAGATGGTCGACTTCTACGTCGCGACCTTCAAGGACGCCGAGATCCACCAGAAGACGTCTGGTCCGGATGGTATTCTGACAATCACCTTCCGCCTGCACGACCAGGAGTTCATGGCGCTCAATGGCGGCCCGGGCCCGCAGTTCAAGTTCAACGAGTCGATCTCCTTCACGGTGGATTGCAAGGACCAGGCGGAAGTCGACCACTACTGGAACGCGCTGACCGCCGACGGTGGCGAGGAGTCCATGTGCGGCTGGCTGAAGGACAAGTTTGGCCTGAGCTGGCAGATTGTCCCCGACGGCGTGATGGATCTCGTCTGGGATTCGAAGAACCCCGAGGGCGCCGCACGGGCCCAGCAGGCGATGTTCAAGATGCACAAGCTGGTCATCGCGGACCTGCAGGCCGCCTACGAAGGCAGATAGCTGCCCCGGATGATGCCGTCGGGCCCGGTCATCGTGCGCTGTGGAGGGGACTATCCCGCACTCAGTGGCTCGGAGGCCGGTCCGGACGGTCCGGCTCAGG
>JAEYZJ010000242.1 GCA_023430705.1 Pseudomonadota bacterium
AACAGTTCCTCAAGGAACTGTCGCCCTATGTCTGGCGCCGCCATCTCGATTTCGCGACGATCGCCGACATCCAGGCGATGAAGCGCCAGATCAACATCTCCAAGAACGTCGGCGACGTGCGCGTGGCCGGCCACAACGTCAAGCTGGGACTCGGCGGCATCCGGGAGATCGAGTTCTTCACCCAGACCCAGCAACTGATCGCGGGCGGCCGCGACGTCAGCCTGCGGGTGCGCCCGACCGCCGGGGCGCTGGCGGCGCTCGCTGCCGCAAACTGGATCTCGCGGCGCGCCGCCGACGACCTGACCCGCATCTACTGGTTCCTGCGCGCGGTGGAGAACCGGCTGCAGATGCTGCGCGACGAGCAGACCCACGTCATGCCAGAGGACGAGCACGGGATCGCCACCATCGCCACGCTGATGGGCATGGATCTGCAAACCTTTGAAACGGTTTACCGTCGTGCCCTGAACCAGGTTGTCGGCTACTATTCCGACCTCTTCGCCGAGGGCGAGAGCCTGGCCGTGACCGGCGGCAGCCTCGTTTTCACCGGAACGGACGACGATCCCGAGACGCTCGAGACGTTGTCGGGCATGGGCTTTCGCGATCCATCCAAGGCGATCGCGACGGTCAAGCACTGGCACTACGGCAGCTATGGCGCGACCCGCGCCGCCGCGGCCCGCGCCCACCTCACCGAACTGCTGCCGGCCCTGCTCTCGACCATCGCCGAGGCGGGCAACCCCGACGATGCCCTGATGCGCTTCGACAACTTTCTGTCGCGCCTGCCGTCCGGGGTGCAGCTCTTCTCGCTGCTGCGCAATCACGAGAACCTGCGCAGCCTGCTCGTCGCGCTCATGGCTTCGGCCCCCCGCATGGCCGATGCGGTCATCCACCGCGCGCATGTGATGGACGGGCTGATCGATCCTGCCTTCGCCGACGACGTGCGGCGGCGCGAGATCCTGCTCGGCAAGATCGAGTCCTTCTTCGCCGAGGCGCGCGACTATCAGGAGGTGATCGACCGCGCACGCATCATCGGCCAGGAGCAGATGTTCCTGATCGCGGCCGGACTGCTTTCGGGCACCATCGACGCGACGCGCGCAGGGGAGCAGTTCACGACCCTGGCCGAGGCGCTGGTAGGCAAGCTCTTCGACGCGGTGCGGCGGGAGTTCGAGAAGCGGCACGGCGTCGTGCCGGGCGCCCGCGTCGGGCTGCTGGCCTTCGGCAAGATGGCCAGCCGCGAGATGACGGCGCGCTCCGACCTCGACTTCATCATGCTCTACGACCTGGCCAATGCCGACGAGTCGAACGGTGAAAAGCCCCTGGCAGCAAGCCAGTACTACGCACGGCTCACCCAGCGCCTCATCGCCGCCGTGAGCGCTCCGACCTCCGAAGGCGTGCTCTACGAGGCGGACATGCGGCTGCGGCCCTCCGGCAATGCCGGGCCGCTGGCGACGAGCCTGAAGGCCTTCGTGCAATACCACGAGGAGAACGCCTGGACCTGGGAGCGGATGGCACTCAGCCGGGCGCGCGTCATCTATGCCGACGACGGGCTCGGCGCCGATGTCGACGCGGCGGTGGCTGCGGCGCTCGGCCGGCCACGCGACCCGGCAGCGACGATCGACGACGTGCTGAGCATGCGGGCCCTGATGGCCAAGGAGCGGCCGCGCCGCCATCCGTTCGACCTGAAGCTGGCCGCGGGCGGGCTGGTCGACCTCGAGTTCATCGCACAGTCGGCGCAACTGGTGGCGCGCAGCACCGTCAATGCCCCGCAGGCCCCGACCGGCGTCGTGCTGCGGCGGCTGGGGGAGACGGGTCTCGTGCCGGAGGGCTTCCGGCTGGCGGAAATCCTCGAGCTCTACGCGACGGTGCTCCAGGTGATGAGCGCGGCGCTTGCCGATCCCTTCAAGGACGAGGGCTGGACGCCCGCCTTCCGCGAGCTGCTGGCGCAGCGCACCAACATGCCCAGCTTCGACCGCCTCGTGGTCGAGATCAGGGGCATGGAGGAGGAGGTGAGCACGGCGGCCGCGGCGTGGTATGCGCGGGCGCGGTCGATCTAGGCTGCCCGGGCCTGTTCGTCGGCCAGCAGCGGCAGGCTGATGGCGACGGTGGTGCCCAGCCCCTGCCGGCTGTCGATGGCGAGGTGCCCGCCGCTGAGCTCGGCGATGGCGCGGGCAATGGCGATGCCGAGACCGGCGCCTTCGCGGTCGCGCGTCAGGGCGGCATCGCCGAAGACGAAGGGCTGCGACAGCGTCGCGAGCCGCTCCAGCGACATCCCGATGCCGGTATCAGTGACTTCGAGCACGACGCCATCGGCCGCGGCGTAGGCGGCCAGCGTGATCTTGCCACCGCGGGGAGTGAAGCGGATGGCGTTCTCGACGAGGTTCGAGATCATCCGCTCGAGCGCAAAGCGATCCGCGGAGATGACCACGTTGCACGGGCCGCCGAGGCCGAACGTGGCGCCGGCCGCCTGCGCCTGTCCGGTGAAGCGGCGGAACACGGAAAGCAGCAGTTCGTCGGCCGTGAACCGGTCCTGCCGGAGTTCGCGGCGGCCGCCCTCGAGCTCGGCCAGCTCGAGGATCGAGCCGAAGAAGCCGAGCAGGCGCTCGCCCGAGGATTTCACCGCGTCGACATAGCTGAGGTACTTGGGATTGCCCAAGGGGCCGAACGGCTGCTGCCGCAGCATGTCGGCAAAGCCGATGATGTGGTTGAGCGGGGTGCGGATGTCGTGGCTGAGATGGGCGAGGAAGGTCGTCTTGGAGCGGCTCGCGGCCTCGGCCCGCAGCTTCTCCTCGTGGTAGCGGCGCGCCAGCAGGCGCTGCTCCTCGCGCACGGTCGTCAGCAGCTGGTTGGTGCGCCGGCTCTCGGTAACGTCCATGACGAGCGTGACGAAGCCGGAGCCCGCGAGCGGGCGTTCCTCGATCAGCAGGGTCGAACCGTCCTCGCGGTGCAGCTCGAGCAGCCGGTTCTCCCAGTCCTCGCGGACCGACTGCATGTAGCCGCCCTGGGCGAGCGTCTTGACCACGTCGTGATAGGCGGCGCCGGTGGGGAGGCTGTCGACACGCAGCCGCTCCGCGAAACGCGCGTTGCTGGCGATGAGCCGGGCGTCGGAGGCCCAGCAGGCGACGCCGAACGGCAGCGTCTCGATCAGCTCGGCGTAACTGCTGGCGGCGTCGCGGCCGGTCAGCCGGGCGAGCAGCCTCTCGAGCACGCTGACGATGGTGCGACGCAGCCAGCTGCCTCGCACAACGCCGTCAGGCGCACGGAATCGCTTCGCCTCGTCGCCGGATCGCTCCGTCGCCCGCATCAAGTTCTCCGCCTATGTGGTTGGGGCGACCCAGTGATTTGCCCTGTGGGGGGACTTTGAATCCGCTTCGTCGTCACTGTCCAGAGGGGGAAGGACGGCGGCGCGGGCAATGAGGCCGGAAACGTGAGTCAGCTGAATCACTTAGCAGCGGAAGAAAAATTCTTCTAACGGTAAGGAAGCGTTAACCACGCTGGCAGCAGCGCCGCATCCGGCCCTCTCCCCCGCTGGGGAGAAGGCCGGATGCGCCCCCGGACCTCACCCCGCGAGGGTGCGGTCGAGGATGTCGGCGGTATTGCGGCTGAGGGTGCCGGACGCCTTGAGGGCCTCGAGCGCCGCTTCGGCCTGGGCGCGCCGCCCCGGCTCGTAGCTCCGCCAGATGCGGAACGCGGTCAGCACGCGCGCCGCAACCTGCGGGTTGCGCTTGTCCATGTCGCCGACGAACTCGGCGAGGAAGCGGAAGCCCGCCCCGTCGGCTCGCGCGAACTGCGTCGGGTTGTTCATCCCGAACGTCGCCATCAGGGCCCGCAGCCGGTTGGGGTTGTTCTGCGGGAAGTCAGCCGCCGTAAGGATGGCCTTCAGCCGTTCGACGACGCCGTCGTCACCCGCCATGGCGTTGAGCGACAGCCACTTGTCGAGCACCAGCGGGTCGGCGGTGAACCGGTCGCGGAAATCGTCCAGCAGGGCCTGGGACTCGTCGGTCCAGACGGCGACGAACGTGCCCAGCGCCGCGAGCCGGTCGGTCATGTTCAGCGCGCGCTCGTACTGCTCGCGGGCGAGCCTCGTGGCCTCGGCGGCCCCACCGCGCACGAGCAGGCCGAGCGCCGTGTTCTTCATCGAACGCCGGCCGGTCTGCTGGAAGTCGGGCGAGTAGGCGAGACGGCTGTCATTGGTGAGGTAGATCTTCTCGAGCACGGGCGCGAGCCGGGCGACGATGGCGCCGATGAGCCGCCTGCGCACGGCATCGATGGCGTCGGGATCGACATTCTCGCCGATCTGCCGGGCGATCGCCTGCTCGTTGGGCAGGCTGAGCGCCAGCGCCTTGTAGGCCGGATCGAGCTCCCCGGAGTCGAGCGTCTCCTCGAGCGCCTGGGCGAGGGCGCCGACCTGCGTGTCGCTCCAGTCGCGGCCGGCGACGGCGTCGACCATCAGCTTCATCGCCACGTCCTGCAGGGCCTGCCAGCGGTTGAACGGATCCGTGTCGTGGCGGGCGAGGAAGAGCTGGTCGGCTTCGCTGGCGTTCGTCGTGAGCTTCACCGGCGCCGAGAAGCCGCGCAGCAGCGAGGGCACCGGCTTGTTGGGGATGCCGGTGAAGGTGACGGTGGCGCGGGCCTTGTCGAAGACGATCATGTCGTCGCGCACTTCCGCACCCGATACCGAGCTCCAGCTCATCGGGCTGCCGTTCGGGCCGATGAGCCCGAACTTGATCGGCAGCACGAGCGGTTGCTTGTCCGGCTGGCCCGGCGTCGGCGGGTTGGTCTGGGTCAGCTCGAGCGTGTAGCTGTGGTTGGCCGCATCGTAGCTGTCGGTGACCTCGAGCTCGGGCGTGCCGGCCTGCAGGTACCACTGCTGGAACTGCTGCAGGTTTCGGCCCGAGGTATCCTCAAACACCTTGATGAAGGCCTCGATCGTGGTCGCCTCGCCGTCATGGCGCTCGAAGTAGAGGTCCATGCCCTTGCGGAACTCCGCCTCGCCGAGGAGCGTGGCGAGCATGCGGACCACCTCGGCGCCCTTCTCGTAGACGGTGGCGGTGTAGAAGTTGTTGATCTCCTTGTAGCGATCCGGCCTGGGCGGGTGGGCGAGGGGGCCGCCGTCCTCGGGGAACTGCGTCTGGCGCAGCTGCCGCACGTCCTCGATGCGGTTCACCGGGCGCGAGCGCTCGTCCATCGAGAACTCCTGGTCGCGATAGACCGTGAGCCCTTCCTTGAGACACAGCTGGAACCAGTCGCGGCAGGTGATGCGATCGCCGGTCCAGTTGTGGAAATACTCGTGCGCTATGACGCTCTCGATGTTGATGTAGTCCGCGTCGGTCGCCGTCTCGGGCCTGGCGAACACCAGCTTGTCGTTGAAGATGTTGAGGCCCTTGTTCTCCATCGCGCCGAAGTTGAAGTCCGACACGGCGACGATGTTGAAGATATCGAGGTCGTACTCGCGCCCGAAGCGGCGTTCGTCCCACGCCATCGAGCGCTTGAGCGAGTCCATGGCGTAGAGGCACTCCTCCTCCTTGCCATGCGTGCAGTAGATGCCGAGCGCCACCTCGCGGCCCGATGCGGTGGTGAAGGCGTCGTGGATCGACCCCAGGTCGCCGGCCACCATGGCGAAGAGATAGGCCGGCTTGGGGAAGGGGTCCTCCCAGACCGCGTAGTGCTGGCCGTTCGACAGATCGCCCTGGTCGAGCCGGTTGCCGTTCGAGAGCAGCACTGGCGCGAGCGCCTTGTCGGCCTGCATGCGCACCTTGAACGGCGCCAGCACGTCCGGCCGGTCGTAGTAGTACGTGATGCGGCGGAAGCCCTCGGGCTCGCACTGGGTGCACCACGTGCCACTCGAGCGGTAGAGGCCCATCAGCCGGATGTTCTTTTCGGGCTCGATCGCCACTTCGGTCTCGAGCACGAAGCGCCGGTTGGGCGGCTGGTGGACGACGAGTCCGTCGGGCGTCGCCTCGTAGGCGGTAAGCGCGAGCGGCAGGCCGTCGATGGCGATGGAGCGCAGCGTCAGCGTGTCGGCACCGTCCAGCTCCAGCGGCGTGCCCGGCTCCGTGCCGGCCCGCGGCGAAAGCGTGAGCAGGCTCCGGACCACCGAGGTGTCGGGAGCGATCCGCACATCCAGATCGACCTTCTCCACCACGTAGGGGGTTTCGGTGTAGTCCTTGAGGAAGATCGTCTCTTCGTTCTCGCCGCGCATCAATTGCTCCGCAACATCAACTCGTTAATCAACTGTGGCGTGGCCGCAACAGCCGAATCCAAGGCTTAGTGTATTCTACGCGGCTGACAACCAGCCAATTGGCTACGATCCATACCGATTTAGGCGGTAGTGGGATCGGCCGGGCCGGGCCGCCAGCGCGCACCTCCTGCAGGTTGGGAAGCCTGCAACGTGCGCAACTCAAGCGATAATGAGGCTAACGCCTCAGTTGGCAAGAGCCGCTTGACCTCAACCGTGGTTGAGGCCGTAGCCGTGCCGGCATCCAAGTGCGTCGAGGGAGACTGCCGTGATTGATCCTGTGTTCAAGTGGTTCGAGAGCCGGTTGAATCCCTATCCCAAGGGCGAGCCCGAGCAGCCGCCCAAGGGACTGCTGGCCTTCTGCCTGCATTACTCGAAGGGCGCCAAGCGCTGGCTGGTCGCCATGGCGCTGCTCGGCGCGGCGATCGCCATGGGCGAGGTGGCGCTGTTCGGCTTCATGGGCTCGATCGTTGACTGGCTGGGTACAGCGGACAAGGCGACGTTCCTCGAGACCGAGGGCTGGAAGCTCTGGCTGATGGGCGCCTTCCTGCTCCTCGGCCTGCCGCTGCTGCAGCTCATCGACACGCACATCATCCACCAGACGCTGCTGGGCAACTTCCCGCAGCGTATCCGCTGGATGGCGCATCGCTACCTGCTCCGGCAGTCGATGAGCTACTTCCAGGACGAGTTCGCCGGCCGCATCGGCGCCAAGCTGATGCAGACCGCGCTCGCCGTGCGCGAAGTGGTGATGAAGCTGCTCGACGTGACGATCTTCGTGGTCGTCTACTTCGCCGGCGCCGTGGTGCTGGCGGCGATGAGCGATCTCTGGCTGGCCGTGCCGTTCATCGTCTGGCTCGTCGCCTATGTGGCTCTGCTCTGGTACTTCATTCCGCGCCTGGGCAAGATCTCGGAGCGCCAGGCCGACGCGCGCTCGCTGATGACCGGCCGCATCGTCGACAGCTACACCAACATCGCGACCGTCAAGCTCTTCTCGCACAGCCACCGCGAGGAGGATTACGCGCACGAGGCGATGGACCAGTTCATGGGCACCGTGCATCGGCAGATGCGCTTGGTGACCTACCTGCAGGTGATCATCACCACGATGAACTGCCTGCTGCTGGCCGCGGTGGTCGCCATAGGCATCGCGCTCTGGCTGAACGGCAACATGACCGCGGGGGCCATCGCGGTCGCCGCGGCGCTGGTGCTGCGCTTCCAGGGCATGAGCCAGTGGGTGATGTGGGAGATGTCGGCGCTGTTCGAGAACATCGGTGTCGTCCGCGACGGCATCAACTCGATCTCGCTGCCGCGGGTGGTGGCCGACCAGCCGGACGCCAGGCCGCTCGGTCCGGTGAAGGGCGACATCCGCTTCGACGACGTCAGCTTCCACTACGGCAAGGAGTCGGGCGTCATCGAGCACCTCGACCTCGCGATCCGGTCCGGCGAGAAGATCGGCCTCGTCGGCCGCTCCGGCGCCGGCAAGTCGACCATCGTGAACTTGCTGCTCCGCTTCTACGACCGCGAGGGCGGGGTGATCTCGATCGACGGGACCGACATCGCCACCGTGCGGCAGGACACGCTGCGCGAACAGATCGGCGTCGTAACGCAGGACACCTCGCTGCTTCACCGCTCGGTGCGCGAGAACATCATGTATGGCCGCCCTGACGCCACCGAGGAGGAGATGCTGGCCGCGGCGCGGCTCGCCGAGGCCGACGACTTCATCAAGACGCTGGCCGACCCCAAGGGCCGCACGGGCTACGACGCCCATGTCGGCGAGCGCGGGGTCAAGCTCTCGGGCGGCCAGCGCCAGCGCATCGCGATTGCCCGCGTGCTGCTCAAGAACGCCCCGATCCTCGTCCTCGACGAGGCGACCTCTGCCCTCGACAGCGAGGTCGAGGCGGCGATCCAGAGCCAGCTCAACCGGCTGATGGAGGGAAAGACCGTGATCGCCATCGCGCACCGGCTTTCGACCATCGCCGCCATGGACCGGCTCGTCGTGCTGGAAGCGGGCAGGATCATCGAGCAGGGCACACATGCCGAGCTCATCGCCCTCAACGGCACCTATGCACGGCTCTGGAATCGCCAGTCCGGCGGGTTCCTCGAGGCGGATGCCCAGGAAGAAGCGGCGGAGTGATGATCACAGGGGTTCAGCACCCGTCGTCCACTCTCCCCCTCGCGGGGAGAGTTGGGGAGGGGGACGCCACGCCCTACCCATTCTAGAGAGACTGCACATCAACCATCCCGAGGAGGGGACAGATGGATACGCCCAACAGCATCAATCAGGTCCACATGACGGCAACCAAATCGCCGCGCTCGAAACCGAAACGAAAAACCATCCGCAGAGCCCTGACCTGACTTCGACAGTCGGAAAGGGCTCGGATCAATGAGTTCAAAATGCTCAACCGAGTCTTGGCCTGGTTCGACAGCCGCTACAAACCCGTAGGGCTGGCCGAAAACACGGAACCCCCTTCCGGGGTTACGAAATTCACCTTCTACTTCATCAACCAGTTCAAGGCGGCGTTCGCGTTCCGCATGGCGCTGGTTGCCGTCGGCTCGATCGCCGACGCGATGATGCCGATCTTCGTCGGCGTCGTCGTCGGACTGCTCGCCACCACCCCGCCGGGGCAGATGTTCGAGCTGCACTGGCAGACTTTCCTGCTGATGATCCTCGTCATCGCGGTGATCCGCCCGATCACGTTCCTGCTCGACACGCTGATCCGCAACCACTCGATCGTCCCCAACCTCGTCGACCTCGTCCGCTGGCAGAGCCACTGGCACGTGATCCGGCAGAACTGGAGCTACTTCCAGAACGACTTCGCCGGGCGCATCGCCAACAAGATCATCCAGGCCGGGGACTCGATCGAGACCTCGATCAACATGACGATCGACGCCGTCTGGTATGCCGGCATCTTCGTCATCGTCGCGGTGGTGGTGCTGGCCGGGCTCGACTGGGTGCTGCTCGTGCCCGTCGCCGTCTGGCTGATCCTCTACGGCATCCTCTTCACCATCGTAATGCCGCTCATCGCCAAGCACTCCGAGGACCTCTCGGAAGCCAAGTCGGTGATGACCGGCCGCATCGTCGACAGCTACACCAACATCCACACGCTGAAGACGTTCTCGACCGATGGGCATGAGGACGCCTACGTGGCGGAGTCGGTGACCGACCATGCGGTCGAGTTCCGCAAGCTCATGCGGGTGTTCACCTACATGTGGTCGACGCTGTTTCTGCTCAACGCGGGCCTCGTGATCTCGATCGCCTGGATCGCGCTGGCGGCCTGGAACGCAGGCACGATGAACGCCGCCGCGGTGGCAACGGCCATTCCCTTCGCGCTCCAGATCATGAACATGTCGGGCTGGATTCTCGACGTGGGGTCCAACATCTTCCGCCAGATCGGCACCACGCGGGACTCGATGATCACCATTGCCCAGCCGATCGGGATGCTCGACAAGCCCGGCGCGCCCAAGCTGGCGGTGACGGAAGGGGGCATCGACTTCAACGATGTCAGCTTCAACTACTGGCGCGGCAAGGAAGGCACGGTCATCGAGGGCTTCAACCTCCGGATCAGGCCGGGGGAGAAGGTCGGCCTCGTCGGCCGCTCGGGGGCCGGCAAGTCGACCCTCGTCAACCTGATGCTTCGTCTCTTCGACGTTGAATCGGGCTCGATCCGGATCGACGGGCAGGATGTTCGCGACGTGACGCAGGAAAGCGTGCGCGCCGCGATCGGCCTCGTCAGCCAGGACACGTCGCTGCTGCATCGCTCGGTGCGCGAGAACATCAAGTACGGCCGCCACGACGCGACCGACGAGGAGATGATCCGCGCCGCCCAGCAGGCAAGGGTGGCGGAGGTGATCGAGGGCCTCGTCGATCCCAAGGGCAACCGCGGTTACGACGCCCATGTCGGCGAGCGTGGCGTCAAGCTCTCGGGTGGCCAGCGCCAGCGCGTCGCCATTGCCCGCGTGCTGCTGAAGAACGCACCGATCCTCGTCCTCGATGAAGCGACCTCGGCGCTCGACAGCGAGGTCGAGGCGGCGATCCAGGAGCAGCTGGTGTCCCTGATGCAGGGCAAGACCGTGATCGCGATCGCGCACCGGCTCTCGACCATCGCGGCCATGGACCGGCTGGTCGTGCTGGAAAAGGGCCAGATCGTGGAGCAGGGCACGCATGCCGAACTGCTGGCCAGCGGCGGACACTATGCCCAGCTCTGGGAACGGCAGTCGGGCGGCTTCCTCGACATGAAGAGCGGCGACGCGGAAGCCGCCGAATGATCCAGGGGGCGGGCCGATGGTCCGCCCTTCCTCCTAATGACTATATGGCTCCGGGGCCACCCGGTATGAAACTGATCGCGAGTTCGAATCGGGGCTCGGACTAGAACAGGACCAACAACTTGACCAAACTGTTTTCGAGCGTCGCTGTCGGTGCGCTCATCCTTTCATCGACAGCCGCTTTTGCCGCGGAGTCAGCCAGTTCCCTCGCCGGCGTAATTGAAGTCGGTGGCCTGGTCCTGAACTCCGCCGAGCATGACGATGACGGCCTTCAGTACGAGACGACCCTCGGCGGCGCCTACGCCTCGTTCGCTCTGTGGGGCAATATCGACAAGGCCCGTATCGGCTTTGACGGCCATATCGCCGGCCTGGTGTTCGACGATACCGCCGAAAACAATAGCCTGACACCGCGTGGTGTCGGTGTGTTCGGCGCTCACGTTGGCACCGATGTCGATAACGCCTATGTCGGCGTTTTCGGCGCGGCGGGGATTTACTCCGACTACTCCAACGACAAGCTCCTTGGGGGATATGCGGCGGGCGTCGAAGGCCTGGTGCGGCTGGACCAGGTGAGCCTGTTCGGCAAGCTGGGCTACGCCTACGCGCCCTCCGAAGACTACGAGCCGGATGACGACGACTACGAAGGTTTCATCGGGCCGTTCGTCGAGGCCGGGCTGGTCTTCGCGGTCTCCGACGACCTCGCCCTGATGGCTGCTGGCGGCTTTGGCTACAGCGCGAACTTCGATTCCACCGACGAGCCGGGCACCTACGCCACCGTTGGCGCCAAGCTCGCCTACCGCCTGCCGACCGAACTCAACCTCAACCTCGTTGCATCCTACGACGCGTATCGCGTGCTGATGGACGGCGAAGACGACGACGAGGCGGTCGAGCACACGGTCAAGTTCGGCCTGTCGATCCCGTTCGGCGCTGGTGGCACCGCTGCCGATGCGCTGAATCCGCTGGCGACCACCACCACGCCGTTCCGCGCCGGCTATCACTCCGACTCGCTGTAACGGATGATATTCCGGGGGACGAGACGTCCCCCGGATCGTCAGCCGATGGCCTTGAGGATCGTCTCGAGTCCGGTCTCGAACGCATCGTCGACGTCGCCGCCCAGATTGAAGGCGCTGCCGATCTCCATCAGTACGAAGCCGTGGAGGAAGGGCACGATGGTGCGGGATTCGGTAAGGACGCGCGCCTCGGCGATCCGGGCCTCGCGCAGTTCCTCGAACAGCGGCTGTGCCGCGTGAAGACAGGCCGCGCGGATGTCCGGATCAACGAACGCGTTGCCCGAGTAGATCACCCGGTAGCGGTTGGGCTTTGCCTTGCCCCAGGCCCGATAGGCGCGGGCCATCGCTTTCAGCCGGGCCTTCGGGCTATCGCCCCGCGTCTCGCGCCGCAGGTGCGCCTCGAGTTCGCCGAGCAGTTCGATCTCGACGGCCTTCAGCACCGCCGCCCGGTCGGCGAAGTGCTTGTAGAGCGAGGGCGTCTTGATCCCGGCCTTGCCGGCGAGCGCGCCCAGCGTGAGCGCGTCGGGCCCCGTCTGCTCGACGAGGCCCCGGGCGATGGAAACCAGTTCCGGTCGCGATGTCTTAGCCGGCGTTGGCAATCTTGTCGGCCTTCTTTCCGCTCATGCGGCCCAGATGCGTATCCTTGAAGCTGGCCGGATACTTGAGCCCGAAGCCGAGGGCACGGTCCATGCCGATATGCGCGATCCAGACCAGCGCGACGGGCACCAGCCAGTCGACGCCGCCGAACCAGCCGATGGCGCCGAGCACCGCCGGCAGCGCGTAGGTGTGGACGAGGTTGTAGACCCGCGCCCCCGTCTTCTCTCCGGCCGAATAGGCGAGGAAACTGAGGTCCGGGGCAAGCAGCAGCAGGGCAAAGAGCCACCAGTTGCCGCCCGCGAGCCCGTACGCGGTGACGGCGCCGGCAAGGATGACGGCGTTCTCGACACGCAGCAGGGTGGTGACGGAGCGGGGAGGAAAGCCGGCGGTGCTGGTCATTTCAAGCCTCCTTGGCTAATTGAGTTAGGCATCATAGCTAATAACGATAGCTGACCGAGTCAAGGGCCCTGCTTTCCAACCCGCGCGGCCCCCGGTAAAACGCGAGGTGACCTGACGGGAAACATCATGGCGACGACCGCGACGACTGCCGACCTGGGTTACAGCGAACTCAGCCTTGCCGGCGAGTTCCAGCTCACCTCGCCGCGAAAGGGCAAGCTCAGGGCGCCGATCAGCCTGCCCGGTGACGTGCATACGGCGCTGCTGGCTGCCGGGCAGATCCCCGATCCCTATTTCGGCGCGAACGAGGTCGAGGTCATGTGGGTCAACAAGACCCCCTGGACCATGGAGCGTACCTTCGAGGCGAGCGCAGCCGATATCGACGGCTACCTGACCCTGACGCTCGAG
>JAEYZJ010000285.1 GCA_023430705.1 Pseudomonadota bacterium
TCGACAGCACTTCGGACGGGTGGTTGACCCGGCGCCAGGCGATGTCGGTGACGTGCAGCAGGCCGTCGATGCCGCCGAGGTCGACGAACGCACCGTAGTCGGTGATGTTCTTGACCACGCCGTCGACCACCTGGCCCTCTTCGAGCTGCTGGACGATCTCGGAACGCTGCTCGGCGCGGCTTTCCTCGAGGATGGCGCGGCGCGAGACGACGATATTGCCGCGGCGCTTGTCCATCTTCAGGATCTGGAACGGCTGCGGCACATTCATCAGCGGGGCGATGTCGCGGATCGGACGGATGTCGACCTGCGAACGCGGCAGGAAGGCCACGGCGCCCTCGAGGTCGACGGTGAAGCCACCCTTGACCTGGTTGAAGATGATGCCTTCAACGCGCTGGTTGTTGTTGTACATCTCTTCGAGCTTGACCCAGCTCTCTTCGCGGCGGGCCTTCTCGCGGCTCAGCACGGCCTCGCCGACGGCGTTCTCGACGCGGTCGACATAGACCTCGACTTCCGAGCCCACCTGGATGGTGCCGTCACGGCCGGCCTGGCCGAATTCCTTGAGCGCGATGCGCCCCTCGGTCTTGAGACCGACGTCGATGATGGCGAGATCCTTCTCGATGGCCACCACCTTGCCCTTGACCACGGTGCCTTCCAGAGGCTCGTTGTCGAGGAACGAGTCCAACAGCATGGACTCGAAATCTTCCTTGGTTACAGTTTGAACTGCCAAGCTACTCTCCAGTTGCGCCCGGTGGCTGGTGTTGGGGCTCGGGCGCCATCGTCGTTGAAAAGACGATCCGGTGCGCCGGCGCGCGAGCCAATAGTGCTAACGAGATTGGTTTCCGGTGCCGGCTCTTGGAGCTTGCCGGGGGACCTGGGCCGCAAGGATTGGTTTAGCAGCCCTAGGGCTGCGCCTTGCGCGCCATGACCCCGTCGACAATGGCGACGGCTGCGCGGAGTGCGGCTTCTATATCCAGAAGCGTGGTGTCCAGCAAGTGGGCATCGGGCGCAGGATAGAAACCGCCGTTCGGGTTCGCCATGTCGCGGGCGTCCCGTTCCTCTATCTGGTGATAGAGCGCGTATCGATCAACCTCCAGCCCGCGCGCTTCCAGCTGGCGGGCCCGGCGCTCCATGCGCGCCTTGCTGTCGGCCTCGATGAAGAGCTTCACATCGGCGTCGGGGGCGATCTTGGTGCCGATGTCGCGGCCGTCGAGCACGGCGCCGCCGGGCTGGAGCGCGAACTGGCGCTGCGCATCGAACAGCGCGCGCCGCACCGGCTCGAGCACGGCGACCTTGCTCGCCAGCACCCCGGCCTCGGCGCTCGAGAGGATCGCGGGGTCGAGGCGGGCGAGATCGACCTGCCCCGCGGCCGCGATGGCGGCGGCCTCGAAGCCGGGCGCGTCCTCGAGGCCGGCGACGCTGTGGCCGACGGCGCGATAGAGCAGCCCGGTATCGAGATGGGGCAAGCCGTAGTGGCGCGCCAGTCCCGCCGCGAGCGTCCCCTTGCCGGACGCCGCCGGCCCATCCACCGCTATGATCATTGCCGCTCCTGACCTTGTGCGGGCCTGCACTACCATTGCCCCGGGAACACTGCCAGCAGCTCGCTCGGGAAGGCCGAAAGATCGGTGCATTTTGGGTTTGACAGGGCACGCCTTTGGCCCTAACCGGACCTCTTCCTGCGGGGCCCCGCCCCGTACATTGAAGAGGCAAGCAATTGGCCAAGGACGAACGCGGTACGAAGCGGGAAGACCCCGATACCGGCAAGAAGTTCTACGACCTCAACAAGGATCCGATCGTCTCGCCCTACACCGGCAAGTCCTATCCGCGCTCCTACTTCGAGACGCTCGCCGTGACCACCGCCCGCGTCAAGGCGGCGCCCGCGCGTGAGGAAGAGGACGAGGAAGAGGAGATCGAGGTCGAAGAGGCCGCCGAGCCCGGCGCGCCCGAGATCGTCTCGCTCGAAGACGCCGATGCCGAGGAAGCCGGCGCCGACGACGCCGAGGACATTCCCGATGTCGAGGATGTCGAGGACGTCGAGGACATCGGCGACGATGAAGACGTGTTCCTCGAAGAAGACGAGGACGAGGACGAAGACCTCGACTTCGACGTGGGCGGCGGCAGCGACGAGCGCTGACCCCCGCGACGAAGGTGGCGGCGCAGGGCTTCTGCGCACCATCTTCGCACCAAGGTGAAAAAGCCGCTTGCCACGAGCGGATCACCTAGGTAGATAGCACCCGCGCTGCGACGGAAACGCCGCCGCGCAAATCCCAAAGCCCGGCACGCCCGGGCATCCGGATACCGATCCAGGTGATCGTTGATGGGGCCATAGCTCAGTTGGGAGAGCGCTTGAATGGCATTCAAGAGGTCGACGGTTCGATTCCGTTTGGCTCCACCAATTCCGGCTTTCTAGAGACGTCCACAGACGTCCTAGATAGTCTGGAAAGGCCTGAAAACTCAGGCGACCGACCCCGATTTCCAGTTGTTCAACCGTCCACTGCGATCCGCAGGGGACCACTGCCATCCGCATGCGGGTTGTGGGTCCATTTGTGAGTCCGTAGGCAGGCCATCCCGTGCCCCCTCACGGATTCTGGACTCTTTCCTCGCAAGCGCGCATTGGCGAATTGGAAAGGGTCTGCCGATGGCGCATGCACTCACAGCGGCGAAGATTAAGACGCTCACGGACGTGGGCGTGCATCGTGTTGACCACAACCTCTACCTCCAAATCACCGAACGAGGCGGCCGAAGCTGGCTTTGCCGGTACATGCTCAACGGCAAGAGCCGCGCTATGGGCCTGGGCCCCGAGCGGCTGGTTGGCCTCGGGGACGCCCGTGAGGCCGCGAACGACGCCAAGAAGCTCGCGCGCGCCGGCATCGACCCACTAGTCCAACGTGCCGCCGAGCGCGCGCCCATCGCCGTGAAGACCGTCCCAACGTTCAAGGC
>JAEYZJ010000072.1 GCA_023430705.1 Pseudomonadota bacterium
AAAAGCGTGCCGCCCACGAAGAAGCCGTTCTCGTAGCCCTGCAGCCTGAAGCCGCGGCCATCGACCACCAGCTCCGCGCCCTGCTCGACGCCCGAGTCGATATAGCCCACGATCTTGTCGCGCTGGGCCTTCGAAACGATCGGTCCCATCTGCGCGTCCTTGTCGGTCGCGGGGCCGATCTTCAGTGCTTCGACGCGCGGCTTGAGCTTGGCCACCAGCGCGTCGGCGGTCGCCTCGCCCACCGGCACCGCCACCGAAATCGCCATGCAGCGCTCGCCGGCCGAACCGTAGCCCGCGCCCATCAGGGCGTCTGCGGCCTGGTCCATGTCCGCGTCAGGCATGACGATCATGTGGTTCTTGGCGCCGCCCAGGGCCTGCACGCGCTTGCCGGCTTGGGTGCCCCGCCGATAGACATACTCGGCGATCGGCGTCGAGCCGACGAAGCTCACCGCCTTGATGTCGGGGTGGTCGAGAATGGTGTCGACCGCTTCCTTGTCTCCGTGGACGACGTTCAGCACGCCCTCGGGCAGCCCCGCGTCCATGAACAGCTGCCAGGCGAACATCGGCGCCGACGGATCACGCTCGGACGGCTTCAGCACGAACGTGTTTCCGCACGCGATGGCCAGCGGATACATCCACATCGGCACCATGGCCGGGAAGTTGAACGGCGTGATGCCGGCAACCACGCCCAGCGGTTGCCGGTCCGAATAGCTGTCGATCGAGGGGCCGACATTGCGGCTGAACTCGCCCTTGAGCAGGTGCGGGATGCCGCAGGCGAAATCGACGCAGTCGATGCCGCGCGCCAGTTCGCCCAGCGCGTCGTCATGCACCTTGCCGTGCTCGAGCGAGATGAGGCGCGCCAGTTCGTCGGCGTGCTTCTCGAGCAGTTCCTTGAACTTGAACATCACCCGCGCGCGCTTCATCGGCGTCGTCGCGGCCCAGGCGGGGAGGGCGGCCTTTGCGGCGGCCACTGCCGAATTGATCTCGTCCACGCTCGACAGCGGCAGCGTCGCGATGGCTTCGCCCGTCGCAGGGTTGAACACCGGCTGGGTGCGGCTGCTCGAGGAACTGACCAGCTTCCCGCCAATGGCATTCTGGATCGTCTGCATTCAGGTCTCCGCCTGTGGAACGTTCATTCTATTTGCTGGGGTATAGAACTGGCGTTCCGTACTACTCAAGCGTCTTCAGGATGCCTCCCAGCGTGCCGATCAACTCGTCGATCTGCGCCTTGGAGATGATCAGCGGCGGGCTCATCGCGATGATGTCGCCCGTGGTGCGGATCAGGATGCCCTTTTCGAAGGCGGTCACGAAGGCCGAGAAGGCCCGCTTGGTCGGCGCGCCGGCGATCGGCTCGAGTTCCACCGCGCCGATCAGGCCCAGGTTGCGGATGTCGATGACGTGCGGCAGCCCCTTGAGCGAGTGCAGGGCATCGGCCCAGTAGTCCGCCAGTTCCGCGCCGCGGGTCAGCAGGCCCTCGTCCTTGTACGTCTCGAGCGTCGCAAGGCCGGCGGCGGCTGCCACCGGATTGCCCGAATAGGTGTAGCCGTGCATGAACTCGATCACATGCTCGGGGCCTTGCATGAAGGCATCGTGGATCTCGGAGGTGACCAGCACCGCTCCCATCGGGATCGTGCCGTTGGTCAGCCCCTTGGCAGTCACCATGATGTCCGGGGTCACGCCGAAATAGTCTGCCGCGAACGGCGTTCCCACACGGCCGAACCCGGTGATCACCTCGTCGAAGATCAGCAGGATCCCGTGCTTCCTCGTGATCTCGCGCAGCTTCTGCAGGTAGCCCTTGGGCGGGATCAGCACGCCGGTGGACCCCGCGACCGGCTCGACGATCACCGCCGCGATGGTCGAGGCGTCATGCAGCGTGATGATGCGTTCGAGCTCGCTGGCGAGATCCTCTCCGCCCGTCTCGCGCTCGCCGCGGGTGAACTGGTTCTGGCCCGGCGTATGCGTGTGTGGCATGTGGTCGACGCCGGTCAGCAGCGTGCCGAACATCTTGCGGTTGCTGACGATGCCGCCCACCGAGATGCCGCCGAAGTTGACGCCGTGATAGCCGCGTTCCCGCCCGATCAGCCGGAACCGGCTGCCGTCGCCCTTCACCCGGTGGTAGGCGAGCGCGACCTTCAGCGCCGTCTCCACCGACTCCGAGCCCGAATTGGTGTAGAGGACGTGGTTCATGCCTTCCGGCGCGATCGATACCAGCGCGTTGGCCAGTTCGAACGCCTTGGGATGGCCCATCTGGAACGCCGGCGCGTAGTCCATCTCGGCCGCCTGCTCGGCAATCGCCTGGACGATCTTCGGCCGGCAGTGGCCGGCGTTCACGCACCACAGGCCTGCCGTGCCGTCGAGGACCTGCCGCCCGTCCGCCGTGGTATAGTGCATGTCCTTGGCGCCGACGAACATGCGCGGCGCCTTCTTGAACTGCCGATTCGCAGTAAAAGGCATCCAGAACGCGCTCAGGTCGTTCGGCGTGACATTGCGGCGGTCGGACACCTTGGGGCTCCCTCGAGTATTTTCTTGAGTTTCGCGGCCCGGTGACTTTGGCACTTGACCTTTGGACGCGTTATCCAGAAATTTGACCAGTTGGAAAAAACGTTATCACTCCCATGCCGCCGATCAAGGTGAAAATGCTGCCGCCGGACGGCGCGCAAGGTACCGCAAGCGTACCCGCTAGAAAGCGGCCGCGGGCGCAGACGCGCATCCAGCGGGAGAAGCAGGAAGTGATCCTCGAGGCGGCGCTGGACGTGTTCAGCCGCGAGGGATTCCGCGGCGCCACCATCGACCAGATCGCCGAGGCGGCGGGCATGAGCAAGCCCAATCTGCTCTACTATTTTCCGCGCAAGGAGGAGATCTACAAGCGGCTGATGACCGAGATGCTCGACGTCTGGCTGCAGCCGCTGCGCGAGATCGACTCGGTCGGCGATCCGGTATCCGAGTTGCGCTCCTACATCCGCCGCAAGATCGAGATGAGCCGCGACTATCCCCGCCAGAGCCGGCTCTTCGCCAACGAGATGCTGCAGGGCGGGCCGCGCGTGCTGGACGTGCTCGAGACCGACCTCAGGTCGCTCGTCGACGAGAAGGCGCAGGTCATCACCGGCTGGATGGATATGGGCAAGATCGTCCGCACCGACCCCTACCATCTGATCTTTTCCATCTGGGCCACCACCCAGCATTACGCCGACTTCGACGTCCAGGTTCGCGCCGTGCTCGGCAAGGATCGTGGCGGCGAAGGCCGCTTCGAGGACGCCGCACGCTACCTCGAGAACCTGTTCCTCCACGGCCTGCTGCCGAAATAGCCGGCGCTTTCGTTCCATGTAGGTATTGACCCGCCCGGACACTTCCACGATCACCCGCGTGACCGCCCGGGGGCGGGCGAGGGACATGACGTGACGACCAGCCGTGCCGATGAATGGATCATGCGCGCCGCCAACGCATGGATCCGGCTGACCAATCGCCGCCTGGTGCGCGCCTGCCGCCGCCATTTCGGCTACGTGCCGGATATCGCCCGGCCGCGTGGCCACGACGCCCTGATGCAGTGGCGCAAGGTCTTCGACCACAATCCGCTGTTCACGGTGTTCTGCGACAAGCTCGCGGCCCGCGACTGGGCCCGGCAGCGCCTGCCCGAGCTGGACACGGCGGAGATCCTTTGGACGGGCAAGCGGCTCGCCGACCTGCCGGATGGGCTGCTCACCGACGATTGCGTGCTGAAGGTGAACACCGGAAGCGGCAGCAACTACTTCCCTGGCCGCCAGCGCTGGACCGCCGGCAGGATTCGGCGGCGATTTCGTCGCTGGATGCGCAAGCCCAATTGCGGTCCCGGTGAATGGGCCTATGCGACGGTTGAACGGCGCCTGCTGGTCGAACGGCTGATCGGCCCTCCCGACAAGGTGCTGGACTTGATCATCCGCGGTCAGGACGGCGAACTTTCCTACGCCTTCCTCGGCATCAACTGGAAGTCGCGCGACGCACGCGGCTGCTACCTCTCGCTCGATGGGCAGCCCATGGACTTCGTACCCGCGGAGAACGCGCGCCTGGCTCGCCAATTGCTGCGGCCGGATCACTTTGCACGCGCCATCGAGACCGCCCGGCGGCTGAGCCGCGGCATCGATCACGTGCGGGTGGATTTTCACATCTGCGGTGACCTCATGGTGCTCGGCGAGATGACGGTCTACTCGTCTTCCGGACTCGGTGACGAGGAGCGCGATGGCGTGGGCGTGCTGACGGAACGCGCCTGGATCAAGGCCATCGACAAGTCGTGGTTCCTGTCGACGCCGCAGCCGTGGCCGATGTCGCTCTACCAGGGCGCCTTCAGGCGCTGGGTGGCGCACCGCCGGCTCGAACTGGCTATTGTTCCCGCAACAGAGCCAGCACCAGCAGCCCCAGCACCGTGACCAGTGCCCCGGCGGCGACGCTGGCGCTGGTCCAGCCATGCCCTGCCATCCCCTCGAAGACGATGACGAAAGCAGGCACGAGATAGCCGTAGGCGATCACCTTGGCGGCCGGCAGATGCGCCGAGGCGAACTGGATGAGGAAGAAGCACACCGCCGTCGGCCCGGCGGCCAGATACAGCACCACCCACCACACCAGTGGATCGAGATGCAGCCAGTCCGTGGCGACAATCTCGGGCAGCCCGTAGAGCACGATCCAGGCCGCGGTGGCGACCATGGTCCAGAAGCTCAGCACCAGTGCCGGCTCGCCCCGGTTGAAGCGCCGCAGCAGGGGCGTGTAGATCGCATAGGCGATGCAGCCCACGAGATAGATGAGCTCCCCCCGGCCGATGTCGAACCGCATCAGCGCCTCGACGTCGCCGCGGAAGATCACCCACACCGCGCCTCCGCCGGCCAGCAGCAGGCTGACCAGTACCGCCGCCCCCGACCGCTGCCCGACGATGAAGTAGGCCGTCACCGCCGTCATCAGCGGCACCAGCGTGTAGACCGCGCTAGTCGCCACCGGCTCGGTCATCGTCAGTGCGATGAACATCGAGACGAAATAGACCGCGGTGAGCAGGCCGTTTATGCCGAAGCGCCACGGCGCCGCCGGCCACTCGAAGCGCTGCCGAGCCAGCCCGAAGGCGAAGCCGCCCATGAGCGCCGCCGCCAGCACGAAGCGCAGTGCATTGAGCGGCACCGCATGGATATGCGGCACCGTGAGGGCGCCCAGCGTGAAGGACCCCGCGATCAGCCCGGCAAAGAGCAGCATGGCAAGGTGCGCATGCAGCCGCTTCCGGCCGGCGGCCGCGCTTCCGGTCTCAGCCCCGATTTCAGTCACTGCAACCTCGCGTTCGCCGCCGCGGCCCCGTCACGCCCGAGTTTTGCACGGCCTCAGGCGGCTTCGGCGAGGGCGAAGGTGTGACCCGGCAGCGCCTTGGCGCGATAGAGCGCCGCGTCCGCCGCGGCAACCAGGTAGGGATCCCCCGGGCGTCCCACCGCCGCGCCGACGCTCGATCCGAGGGCGACGGCGGTTGCCCCGATCTGGATTGGTTCGTTGAGGCACGCGCCGACATCGGCCGCCAGTTCCGCGAGTGTGTCGGCATCGATCGGGCCGGGGCGCACGAAGGCGAACTCGTCCCCTCCGATCCGCGCCACGAGGTCGCCTTCGCCGGCAAGCGCCGCGATGCGCCGCGCCACCACCCGCAGCAGTTCGTCGCCCGCGCCGTGACCCAGCCGGTCGTTGATCGCCTTGAAGTCGTCGAGGTCGAGATAGAGCAGCCCGATCTCGTCGATGCCACGCCCCGGTGCCGCCGCGATCCAGCCGTCGAAGGCGAGCCGGTTGCCCAGTCCCGTGAGCGGATCGCGCAAGGCCAGGTCCTGCGCTTCGCGCCGCCGCCGGTCCAGTTCGCGCGTCATGCCGTAGAGCCGCCGCACCAGCAGGAACACGCCGAGCAGGAACGCCGCGCAGGCCGCCAGCCGGATTGGCGCGAGCTGGAAGAACATCTGCGTGCCGATGCGGTTCGGCGTCCAGGCCAGCACTTCGGCGCGTCCCGCAAGGGGGATCGAGATTTCCGTCGGCAACACTTCGGCCGGAAGCACGAACCGGGATCCCTCGAGGACGAAATCCTGATCCAGCTGCGCCTCGACGCCGGGGGCGCTCCCTATCGCCGCCAGCGCGCGCATCGCCCGCTGCATCTCGCTTCCGAGGGCGGCGTGGTCGATGGAATGCACGGCGTAAAAGGCAGCCAGCACGACGCTGAATGCAGTCAGCAGCATGGCTGCTGCCCCGGACACCAGCAGCCTGCGCGGATCGGGCAGTCTGTCCGGCTGGTTCTTCTCGTCGTCCGCCTGCTTCGATACGCCGAATACTCTCATAACCAACTCCGTCACGCGGCAGGCTAGCAGGCAGCCCTTGCCAAACGATGAGTGCCCCCGGGGGGCTAACGGCAGATGGTTGACGCCGACTTAACCGCAGGTCTGGCGGACGGAAAAAGACGCAGGGCAGGGGGCGGAGGATGCCGCTCGCACACGGCCATCCCCGCTCGAGGCGCTCGTCGTGGGCGGGCCGTCGGACCCGCCCATTTGAGGCCGGCCCGGCGTTACTCCGCCGGCTCGACCTTGCGCATCGGGTTGTTGGGATGGGTGGTCCAGTTGGCGTAGGTCGGCTCCACCACCTTGTTGGTCCGGGCGTCGAGCATCCCGGGCTCGAGCTGGATCATGGTGATGCAGTCCTCCACCGGGCAGACATTGACGCACAGGTTGCACCCCACGCACTCGTCGTCCATGACCTCGAAGTGGCGCTTGCCGTCCTTCTCCTTCATGATCGCCTGATGCGAGGTGTCCTCGCAGGCAATGTGGCATCGCCCGCAGGAGATGCACTTGTCCTGGTCGATCTTGGCCTTGGTGATGTAGTTGAGGTTGAGGAACCGCCAGTCGGTGACGTTGCGCGCCGCCTTGCCGGTAAAGTCCTCGAGCGTGCGGTAGCCTTTCTCGTCCATCCAGTTCGAGAGCCCCGAGACCATCTCCTCGACGATCTTGAAGCCATAGACCATGGCCGCTGTGCACACCTGCACGTTGCCCGCGCCCAGCGCCAGGAACTCCGCCGCGTCGCGCCAGGTGGTGACGCCGCCAATGCCCGAGATCGGCAGGCCGTAGGTCTCCGGGTCGCGCGCGATCTCCGCCACCATGTGGAGCGCGATGGGCTTCGCCGCCGGGCCGCAATAGCCGCCATGCGTGCCCTTGCCGTCGATCGTTGGCGTCGGGGCCATCAGGTCGAGGTCGACCGAGGTGATCGAGTTGATGGTGTTGATCAGGCTCACCGCGTCGGTGCCGCCGTGCTTTGCCGCGCGGGCAGGGCGGCGGATGTCGGTGACGTTCGGCGTCAGCTTGGTGATCACCGGCATGCGCGAGTACTGCTTGCACCAGCGCACGACCATTTCGACATACTCGGGCACCTGGCCCACGGCGGCGCCCATGCCGCGCTCGCTCATGCCGTGCGGGCAGCCGAAATTGAGCTCGATCCCGTCCGCCTCGGTTTCCTCGACGAGCGGCAGGATCGCCTTCCAGCTCTCCTCCTCGCACGGAACCATGATCGAGACGACCACTGCCCGGTCGGGCCAGCTCTTCTTGACGTGCTTGATCTCCTGCAGGTTGAGCTGCAGCTGCCGGTCGGTGATGAGCTCGATATTGTTGAAGCCCACGAGACGCCGGTCGCCGGCCCAGATCGCGCCGTAGCGCGGGCCGTTCACGTTGACGACCGGCGGACCTTCCTCGCCCAGCGTCTTCCAGACCACGCCGCCCCAGCCCGCCTTGAAGGCGCGCTCGACATTGTAGGCCTTGTCCGTCGGCGGCGCCGAAGCCAGCCAGAACGGATTGGGCGACTTGATCCCGACGAAGTTGTTGCGGATGTCTGCCATCGGGGTTCTCCTCAGTTCCCGCTCAGGTACCGGTGGATGCTTTCGGCCGCGTCGCGGCCCTGCGCCACCGCCGTCACCGTGAGGTCGTCGCCCTTGTCGATGCAGTCGCCGCCGGCCCAGACGCCGGTGCGCGACGTGCGCCCCTCGCTGTCCACCGCGATGCGCCCGCCGGCGAGGGCAAGCCCGGCAGCCGTCTCGTCCTCGAGCGTCTGGCCGATGGCCTTGAACACCTGGTCGGCAGGCAGCATCACCGTGTGGCCCATCCCCACCAGCCGCCCGTCCTTGAGCGTCGTGTATTCGAGTTCGACGCCGGTGATCCGGCCGTTCTCGCTCAGCACCCGCCGGGGCTGCACCCAGTTGCGGATGGTGACGCCCTTCGATGCGGCGAGGTCCTGCTCGAAGGTGGAGGCGTTCATGTGCTCGCGGCCGCGCCGGTAGCAGATGGTGACGTCCTCCGCGCCGAGGAGCTTGGCCTGCACCGCCGCATCGACTGCCGTCATGCCGCCGCCGATCACCACGATGCGCCGGCCCACCGCCAGCCTCGACAGGTCGTCCGCCTGCCGCAACTCGGCAATGAAGTCGACCGCGTCGGCAAGCCCGTCGCCCGCCGTGGTCTCGCCCTCGGCCCTCAGCGCATTCACGCCCCCCAGCCCGATGCCGAGGAACACCGCGTCATGGGTCTCGAGCAGCCGCTCCAGCGTCAGGTCCTTGCCCAGCCGCTGGCCGAGCGCGATGTCGATGCCGCCGATCGCGGTGACATACTCCACCTCCGCCTGCGCGAAGCCGTCGGGCGTCTTGTAGCTGGCGATGCCGTACTCGTTGAGCCCGCCGGCCTTGGGACGCGCGTCATAGACGGTGACGTTGTGCCCGTGTACGGCCAGCCGGTGAGCCGCCGCGAGGCCCGCCGGTCCCGCGCCCACCACCGCCACGGTCTTGCCGGTCGCGGGTGCGCGCTCGAAGAACTGGACGTTCCGCTCCATGGCGATGTCGGTGGCATAGCGCTGCAGCTGGCCGATCTTGACCGGCTTCCCCTCTGCCTCCATGCGCACGCAGGCGTCTTCGCACAGCTGCTCGGTGGGACAGACCCGCGCGCACATGCCGCCCAGGATGTTCTGCTCGAATATGGTTTCCGCCGCCCCCAGCGGATTGTCCGTCGAGATCTCCCGGATGAACATCGGGATGTCGATCGAGGTCGGACAGGCGTTCATGCACGGCGCATCGAAGCAGAAGTAGCACCGGTCGGCCTCGACGAAGGCCTCGTGCCGCTCGAGTGGCGGATGCAGGTCCGTGAAATTGCGCGCGTACTGGTCCGGTTCGAGCCTCCCCGCTGCTATGCCTTCCTTGAGCATACCCTCGCTCATCGGCCTCTCCCTCTCCTTGGAGCCGTTCTAGTTCGTGACGCTAGCGCAGGGTCCAAATTTTATCAATTGGTCAAAAATGAGAAAAGGCCGGCGCACGCCCCAGCACCTCCCCGCGGGCCGGAGAAGCGGATCAGGGTGAAGCCCTGGTCACTGGAATGGGTCCGATCCGACTAAAATCTCGCCTCATTCTGCCGACACTGCGAGCAACGGAGCCCGCTCGAACGGGGTCGGATTCGAAGAAGTTTCCTTTTGGTAAATGGCGTCCGAGTCCTTGCCAGAGACGCTGCAAGTTTCTGGAATCTAGAGCAAAATTGGAGTCTTGGGCGCGAGTCCCGGTGATGCATCCGTGCAACAGTTGCGGTTGCGACAACCCCATTCATTTTTGGTTCATATTGTCGCCACACGCCTAAAGCCTTCTCGCGCCATCGTAAACAAGCGTGAGTACTTCAAGGTTGAATAGGAAAATCGTTCTGGTCGCAGCCGCCCTGGTAACGGGCCTAATGACTTCCGTTACGGGTGCAACGGCAGCCGATCAGTGCGGTGGGGCGTCCTGGTACGGACCGGGTTTCCACGGCAAGAAGACGGCCTCCGGCGAGCGGTTCAATCAGAATGCAATGACCGCCGCCCACAAGACTCTCCCCCTCGGCAGTGTCGTGAAAGTCACGAACCAGCACACGGGCAAGTCCATCGAGGTCAAGATCAACGACCGCGGTCCCTTCGCCAAGGGCCGCATTATCGACCTTTCCAAGGCTGCAGCAGCCAAGCTCGGCACCCAGGCGGCCGGCGTTGGCAAAGTGTGCATCGCCAAGCTCTGACCCAGCGGATCAGGCAGGATTTGAAGGGGTCGCCCGGGCCATCGGGCGGCCCCTTTCTCTTGACCACGAGGAGGCGGGTCGTTCAGATGCAGCCCCAAGCGTGAAAGGAACTGCTTCTTTGCCCGTACCCTCCTGGCCGGATGTCGCACCGCTTTTGATCGACGTTGCGACAGGCCGCAGACCCGCTGAGATGCTGGTCCGTGACGGCCGATGGGTAAACGTACACTCGGGCGAGATCGTTCCGGGCACGGACGTCGCCATCATCGCCGGGCGGTTCGCCGCGGTCGGGCCCGACCTTTCATACGCCGCGGGTCCGGACACGCTGGTGCTCGATGCCGGTGGGCGCTACCTCGTGCCGGGCCTCTGCGACGGCCACATGCATGTCGAGAGCGGCATGGTCACCGTCACGGAGTTCTGCCGCGCCGTCATTCCGCACGGCACCACCTCCATGTTCATCGATCCGCACGAGATCGCCAATGTCCTCGGCATCCGCGGCGTCCGCCTGATGCACGACGAGGCGGCGGCCATGCCGGTCTCGGTTTACGTGCAGGCGCCCAGTTGCGTGCCTTCGGCCCCCGGGCTCGAGACGCCCGGTGCAACCATCTCCCCCGACGACGTCGCCGAAATGCTCACCTGGCCGCAGATCATCGGCCTCGGCGAGATGATGAACTTCCCCGGCGTCTCCGGCAACGATCCCAGGATGCTGGCCGAGATCGCGGCCACCCAGCGCGCCGGCAGGACCGTGGGCGGCCATTATGCCTCGCCGGACCTCGGCCGTCCCTTCTACGGCTACGTCGCCGGCGGTCCGGCCGACGATCACGAGGGTACGCGCGTCGAGGACGCCATCGCCCGGGTCCGCCTCGGCATGCGCGCCATGCTCCGGCTCGGCTCCGCCTGGTACGATGTCGCCCCGCAGATCAAGGCCGTGACCGAGCAGGGGCTCGACTCCCGCAACTTCATCCTGTGCACCGACGACAGCCATTCGGGTACGCTGGTCAATGACGGCCACATGAACCGCGTCGTCCGCCACGCCATCGCCTGCGGCCTGAAGCCGGTCACCGCCATCCAGATGGCGACCCTCAACACCGCAACCCATTTCGGCCTCGAGCGCGAGCTCGGATCGATCACCCCCGGCCGCCGCGCCGACCTCATCCTCACCTCCGACCTCGTCACCCTGCCGATCGAGCTGGTGATCGGGCAGGGCCAGGTGCTGGCCGAGAACGGCGTCCTCGAGACGACCCTCGAGCCTTACCAATACCCCGACTTCGCCAGGGGCACCGTGCGGATCCAGCCGCTCACGGCCGCGCGCTTCGAGATTGCCGCCCCTGCCGGGCGCAACTCGGTGACGGCGCGCGTCATCGGGGTCATCGAGAACCAGGCCCCGACCAGGGCCCTCGAGCGCACGCTGCCCGTCGAAAGCGGGCTCGTCGCCGGCGACCGCACGCAGGACGTGTGCCAGATCGCGCTGGTCGAGCGCCATACCGGCTCGGGCGCCGTGGTCAACGCGCTCGTTTCGGGCTTCGGCTACAACGTCGACTGCGCCGTGGCCTCCACGGTCGCCCACGACAGCCACCAGATGATCGTCGTCGGCACCAGCCGCGAGGACATGGCGCTTGCCGCCAATACGCTGGGCGAGGTCGGCGGCGGAGCGGTGGTCGTATCGAAGGGCAGGGTGCTGGCGCTGGTCGAGCTGCCCATCGCTGGCCTGATGTCGGACCAGCCCGCGCCCGTGGTTGCCGCCAGGGCCCAGGCTCTCGTCGACGCCATGCGCGAGTGCGGATGCACGCTCAACAACGCCTTCATGCAGCACTCGCTGCTGGCCCTCGTCGTGATCCCGGAACTGAGGATTTCCGACAAGGGCCTCATCGACGTGCGCACGTTCGAAAAGACCGACCTCTTCGTCTAGAGGTCGTTCGCGGCGTTCAGTTCTGTCGTCGTCAGCCCGTCGCCTTCGGGGTCGAGCGGGTTGGTCGGCTCCATGCCGATCAGCGCCTCGATATCCACCGCCAGCATGGTCAGGTCGAGATCGGCGACGCGCTCGACCTTCTGGCGCGCCAGCGCATGCTTCAGCGCTTCCTCGATCTGCTGGGTGCGGACCGCTTCGTCAACCATTGCCATCGACCCTGATTCCGCCTTCGTCGAGCCGGATCTCCAGCGCCGGGCGCTGCGATTCCTGGTACGCGATGTAGATGCCGAACCCGACCGCGAGGGCGGCCAGGATGGCGATGATCGTGTAGAGAGAGTTCCTGGTCATCCGGGACCTTCCTGTTGACGCTGACGCCAGCAAACGCCCCAGCCCGGCCAATGGTTCAATCCGCTATCGCCTTGAGGGCCCCGACAAATCTGTCGACGCCGGCGGCGAGGGCCCCAGAGTTGTCGATCATCGTGGCCAGCACTCCCGCGGGCACCGGCGCCCCTTCGCGGGCGAGCCGCGCCGCGATGTCGCCGGCGCTCTCCCGGCCGCGTCCGGCCAGCCGGCGGGCCCGGACCTCGGGCTCCGCGCTCACCACCAGCACGTGGCACCTGGGGTATTTCCCGATGGCCTGCTCGATCACCTTGCGCGAGGTGTTCACCACCACCACCCGTCCGTCCGCCATGGCCGCGTCGATGGCCGACGGCACCCCGTAGCAGAGCCCGTGCGCCTCCCAGTCGAGCGCATAGGCGCCCTGCAGCTTCTGCCGCGCGAACTCGGGCCCATCGAGCGTGTCGTGGTCCTCGAGCTCGATCATCGCCTGACGGGTCACGACGCGCCGCGGAAAGCTGAAGCGGCGGTCCGCGGCCAGCACGTCGCGCGCCGCCGCGATCAGCGTGTCCTTGCCGGCGCCGGACGGTCCGACCACGAGGACGAGGGCGCCCCCGCGCATCAGCTGACCCGCTTGCCTTCGCGCCACACGCCCCGCACCACCGGCACCGGATCGGTCCGTCGCACCCGCACGAGGTCGGCCCGCTTGCCCACGGCGATCTCGCCGCGATCATCGAGCTGGGCCGCTTCGGCGGGGCGCTTGCTGACCATCCCCACCGCCTGCGGCAGGCTGATACTGTCGGCGACCTCGGGCAAAAGGAACGCCGCCTGCAGCAGCGCGAACGGCACGTAGTCCGAGCTGAGCACGTCCAGGACGCCCGCCCGCGCCAGTTCCGCCGCCGAGATGTTGCCGTTGTGCGACTTGCCCCGCACCACGTTGGGAGCACCCATCAGGACCGCGAGGCCGGCGGCGTGGCAGGCCCGGGCCGCATCCATGGTGGTGGGGAACTCGGCGATGCTCATGCCGTCGCGCACCGCCTCGTCCACGTGTTCGATCGTCGCGTCGTCATGGCTGGCGAAGGCCATCCCGATCTCCCGGCCACGCTCCAGGATGGCCGTGCGGTTGGCATCGGCATACCTGTCGCGGTCGGTCTGGCGCGACGCGATGTAGTTCGCCATCTCCGCGTCCGTGAGCCGCAGCTTGTTCTGGTAGTAGGCGATGTAGTGGTCGAGCGTCACGAACTGGCGGGTGCCCGGGGTGTGGTCCATCAGCGAGGCGAGACCGACGATCGGGTTGTCGCAGTGGTCGGCAAAGTGCTGCGCCACGTCGGGCGTCGCCAGTTCGCAGCGCAGGTGGATGCGGTGCTCGGCCCGCAGTCGGTTGTCTCCGGCGGCATGCGCCACCGCCTCCACCATGGCCCGCACGTCCTCCGAAATGTCGCCCGTCTCCGGGTCCGAGCCGATGCGCACCGCGTCGAAAACGGTGGTGATGCCGGCGCCGGCCACCTGTGCGTCGTGGCTCTGCAGCGCCGCCACCGCGTTCCAGGTCACTCCGGGCCGCGGCCGGTAGTGGTTCTCGAAATGGTCGGTATGGAGCTCGACGAGGCCCGGGAGCACGTAGTCCCCCTCGACATCCTCGCCCACGGTGCTGTTGCCCCGGTCGATCGCGGCGATCATGCCGTCGCGCACCAGCACGGAACCGTCGATCACCTCGTCCGCGAGGACGATCCTGGCGTTAGCGAGCGCGAATTCGCGCATCGGCGACCTCCCCTTCGAGCATGAAATCGTCGAGCCGGACGAACGGCGCTCCCGCCTCCGGTTCATGGAACAGCACCAGCCGGTCGAGCACCATGTCGCGCTCAACCAGTGGCCCGAAATGGGCGGCCGCGGCCTCCATGTACAATGCGCGTTCACCCTCGGGCAGCCGGTCCGTCAGCGTCATGTGCATCTGGAACTGTTCGAAGACGTACGGGTAGCCGTAGCGGTCCATCAGCTCGACCTGCCGCGGCGTCAGGTTGCCGTTCGCGATCCGCCGCGCCCGGTCTGCTTCCGAGGCCGGAGCGCGGAACCCGTCGAACGCTTCGACGACCGCGCCGGCGAAGGCGGTGAGCTCATCCGGCTGGTCGGCCGGAACCAGTGCGAGGAAACCGTCGATCAGCGCCAGTCGGAGACGTCCGATGGCCACCGGAACGCTCGCCGCGGCAAATCCGGCCAGCATCTCCTCGAGTTCCTCGCGGGTCCTGCCGGCGGCAAGCGCCATGGGCGCCTTGATGGTGGCATGGAAGCCGTAGCGGCGGGCCGACACCGTGCGCCTCGCGAGCGCCTCGCGGCTGAGGCCCGGGATCGCGCCATCCAAGCCGGCGCCGCTCAGCGGATCACGCCCCAGCCACTCGTTCGCCCTCGCCCACAGCGGATCCTCCGCTCCGGGCGCATGGTAGATGGCAAAGCGTTCGGGCATCGGCGCGGACCTGCTGGCAGCCGGCGGAGGGACTGGCTGCGTTCGATGTCAGTTTTTTGTCGCTGCGGCAAGGTACTGCGCCAAGGTGCCGAGGGTCGTCACAGCACCCGGGCCACGCATGGCGCCGACGGCGAGGGAGTCGCCTGCAGCACATTGTCGGCGACCAGCGTTTCGCCTCCGCTCAGCGGCCTGAGCAGCGCAAAGAAACCGACCTGGCCCTCGCCCTTCAGCTGCCACTTGATTCGCGTCCCCGGCGGCAGGTCCTCGGAGCTGGTGTTGATCACCTCGATCGCGTTCGGCTTGCTGGCGACCGCGCAGCTCAGCGCCGCCTGCTGCCCGAAATGGCGCGACTGCAGCGCCGGCTCCTCGGGGTAGTCCGACGAGGACGAGCCGCCCGCGCGGGATGGCGACGGCTTGGACGACACATCCGCCGGCCCGGTCTTGTCGATCGGTGGCTTGAGCCCGTCGCCCGGATGGAGGAGTTCGACTTCTGCGGCCAGGGCCGGCACAAGCCACAGTGTCGCGAGCAGAAGGCACGCGAGGGGACGTACAACGTTCATTCTTCTTCCTGGCGTGAGGCCAACCGGTCGCGTCCACGACCGAACGGACTATGTCTTTGCTTGTTTGGCTCGGCAACTACCCGTTGACGATTGAACGCGGCCTGAGGTTCCCGTTTAGCTCCCGTTCAGCCTGCCGTTGCATCCGCGTCACAACTTGCGGCAACTGCCGGCCCGCTCGACGACTGGCGCCGGCTCGCCGCGGACGATGATGCGGATGGCTGGCTTGCGCCCGGCCCATCCCACCGCCACTATGCGGCGAACAGGGGTATCATTACGCATTCATGGACCGCGAGCTTCTCGAACGGCTCTTTCACCGCGCGGTCGACGCCGCCCGGCCCGACCACGCCATCGCCGCCAACCTGCCCGAGCCGCCGGCCGGGCGCACCATCGTCATCGGGGCCGGCAAGGCCTCGGCCCAGATGGCTCGCGCCTTCGAGCAGGCCTGGCCGCATCCGATCGACAGGGGCCTTGTCGTCACCCGCTACGGCTATGCGGTGCCCTGCGAGCGCATCGAGATCGTCGAGGCGGCCCACCCGGTCCCCGACATGGCCGGCTTCCTCGCCGCGCGCCGGCTGATGGAGGCGGTCTCGGGACTGAGCCATGACGATCTCGTGGTGGCGCTCGTTTCCGGCGGCGGATCGGCCCTGCTGCCCCAGCCGGCCCCGGGCGTGAGCTTCGAGGACGAGCAGGCGGTGAACGAGGCCCTGCTGGCGTCGGGTGCGCCGATCTCGGTGATGAACGTCATCCGCAACGAGCTGAGCGCCATCAAGGGCGGCCGGCTTGCCGCCATGGCGGCCCCGGCCCGGGTGGCGACGCTCATCGTCTCCGACATCCCGGGTGACGATCCCTCGCTCGTCGCCTCGGGGCCCACCGTGCCGATGAACTCGAGCCGGGCCGAAGCCCGGCATCTCGCCTCGCTCTACCGGCTCAGGCTGCCACAGGCGGCCGAAGACCTGCTCGCTTCGGATGCGAACCCCGCCCCCGCGCCCTCCGATCCGCGCTTCCGGCGCAATTCGGTCCGCATCATCGCCTCGGCCGGGCTGTCGCTCGATGCCGCGGCCGATACGGCCCGGCAGGCGGGGCTCGAGACCCACATCCTCTCCGACGCCATCGAGGGCGAGGCCCGCGACGTGGCCGGTGTCCTTGCTGCCATCGCCCGGGAGGTGAGCCGCCGCAGCCGCCCCTTCGCGCGGCCGGCCCTGCTGCTCTCGGGCGGTGAAACCACGGTGACGATAAGGGGCGATGGCCGGGGCGGACGGAACGCCGAGTTCCTCCTCGCCTTCGCACTCGCCATCGAGGGCACTACCGGCATTGCAGCTATCGCCGCCGACACCGACGGCATCGACGGGGCGGGTGACAATGCCGGCGCGTTCTGCGACGGCACCAGTGCGGCGCGGATGCGGGCCGCCGGCATCGACCCGCGGGCGGCACTTGCCAACAACGACGCCTACAACGCCTTCCGCGCCATCGGCGGCCTCTTCGTCACCGGCCCCACCGGCACCAACGTCAACGACTTCCGCGCCATCCTGGTGAGATAGCAGGAGTGGCCATGGCCAGGGCCGCCAGATCGAGACGTAGAAGCCGCCGGCCTACTCCTCGACCCAGCTGTCGAACGTGCCGTCCTTGCTGAGGCGGGCCACCATGTAGCCGCCGCGCTCGCGCGGTCGGACCTCGTAGTCGTACTGCTGGCCGTCCATGGCGCGCTGGATGTTGGCGGCGCTCTCCGCGCTCTCGAGCGACGCATAGACCTGCGGAACGCTGCCGCCTTCGCTGACGAATGCCCGTGACATGCCGGTCTCCTTGTTCCCCATCCTGTACCAGTCTTGCGGAGCGGATCGATTTTGCTCTGCGGAGAACTTCCCTTCCGCTCCGACTTCCCTTTAAGTGCCGGGCGATTTGAGGAGTTGCCGCACATGGCCAAAAAGAAGATCGCCGTCATCGGCATCGGCAAGATCGCACAGGACCAGCACCTGCCGGTGATCGACAAGAGTCCCGACTTCGAGCTCGCCGCCTGCGTCTCGACGCGCGGCGTCGGCCATGGCGGCGTGCCCGTCTTCCGTACCCCGGCCGAGCTTTACAAGGCCATGCCCGAGGTGAAGCTGGTTTCGATCTGCACCCCGCCCGGAGTCCGCCACGCCTATGTCCGCGAGGCCATCGACGCCGGCAAGGACGTGCTGATCGAAAAGCCGCCGACCCCGACCATTACCGAGTTCGAGGACCTCGTCGCCTATGGCGACAAGAAGGGCGCGATTCTCTTCCAGACCTGGCACAGCCGCTACAACGCCGCCGTCGACGCGGCCAGGCTGATCCTCAACGACGAAGGCGTCGCCTCCGTCCGCATCGACTGGCGCGAGAGCGTCCGCAAGTGGCACCCCGGCCAGGAGTGGGTGTGGGAGCCCGGCGGCTTCGGCGTCTGCGATCCCGGCATCAACGCCATGTCGATCTTCACCCACATCATGCCGTTCCCGGTCTTCGTCGAAAAGGCTACGCTGAAGTTCCCGTCCAACCGGCAGACCCCGGTCGATGTCGAGATCGAGTTCAAGTCGACCCAGAAGCACAAGCCGAAGCTCTCGGCCGGCTTCAACTGGCTCGAGGAGTCGGGCGAGATCTGGACCATCGCCATCGAGACCCGCAAGGGCAGCCAGCTGAAGCTCGAAAAGGGCGGCACCGTGCTGAAGGTCGACGGCAAGGAGACGGTCGCCAACCCGTCCGAGGAGTACGAGGCGATCTACGAGCGCTTCGCCAGGCTGCTGAAGAAGGGCAAGTCCGAGATGGACGGCTCGCCCCTCCGCCTCATCGGCGACGCGTTCCTCCTCGGCGCCCGCGAGAACGTCGAAGAGTTCCATTGGTAAGCCCGGGGAGACGGGGATGTATGGCCTGATCGGGAGCTTCACCGCCCAGCCGGGCAAGCGCGACGAACTCATCGCCCTGATGACCGCGGCGACCGGGGACATGCCCGGTTGCCTCAGCTACATCGTTGCCACCGACCCGGGCGATCCGGACAGGATCTGGATCACCGAGGTCTGGGATTCGGAAGAGAGCCACAAGGGCTCGCTGCAGCTCCCGCTCGTCGCCGAAACGATCAGGCAGGCCATGCCGCTGATTGCCGGGTTCGGGGACCAGATCAAGACCGTGCCGGTGGGCGGCGTCGGGCTCTAGCTCCGTCTAGACATTGGTCCACTGGTGCGTTTTGCGTTGCGCCGCTAGGCTGCCACACAAGATTGAGGAGGCACCCATGTACGAGACCTTCAACGGCTCGGCGCATCCGCTTGCGCCCAAGGAAATCGCCATCACCGCGCTGCCCGACGACGAGCGCGTCTGGGTGCCGCAGGCCGAGGGCGTCTGGTTCCGTCCCCTCTTCCTCAACACCCTCCAGGGCCAGTGGTGCAACCTGCTGCGCGTCCGCCGCGCCGGCATTCTGAGCCGTCACCTGCACCCCCAGCCGGTGCACGGCTACGTCATCAAGGGCCGCTGGCATTATCTCGAGCACGACTGGGTCGCCGAAACCGGCTCGTATGTCTTCGAGCCGCCGGGGGAGATCCACACCCTGACCGTCCCCGAGGACTGCGAGGAGATGATCACCTTCTTCAACATCTCCGGCTGCATGGTCTATCTCGACAAGGACAACCGGCAGGTTGGCTTCGAGGACGTCTTCACCAAGATCGACATGTGCCGCAAGCACTACACCGCCGTCGGGCTCGGGGCGGATTACGTCGAGCAGTTCGTGCGCTGAACTTCCCCTCACCCTGACCCTCTCCCCGGCGGGAGAGGGACGCCGGACCACAGACAGTGCCGCATCGCCCCCTCGCCCTCCGGGAGAGGGCTGGGGTGAGGGCACCAGGAGGCAATCATGACCAACTGGGCTACCGAGTTCTTTGACGGCAGGACCGTCGTCGTGGCCGGCGGCACCTCGGGGATCGGGCAGGGGATCGGCCGCGCCTTCGCCGATGCCGGCGCCACCGTGCACGTGACCGGCGCCACCCAGGCCGAAGTCGAGGCCGGCGCCCAGGCCGAGCCCCGCTTCCGCTACACCCGGCTCGATGTCCGCAACGCCGCCCAGGTCGCCGAATATGCCGGCGCGTTCGACCAGGTGCATGTGCTCGTCAACTGCGCCGGCGTGAACCTGCGTGCGGCCGAGCACACGGTCGAGGGTTTCGAGACCGTGATCGACATCAACCTCAACGGCTCGATGCGCACCGCCTATGCCTTCCGGCAAAAGCTCGCTGGTGGGGCCATCCTCAACATCGGTTCGATGTTCTCGTTCTTCGGCGCGCCGCACGCCCCGGCCTATGCCGCGAGCAAGCATGCCGTCGCCGGGCTCACTAAGTCGCTGGCCGCCGCGTTTGCGGGCGAGGGCATCCGCGTCAACGCGCTGGCGCCGGGCTGGATCGAGACCGCCATGACCGCCGTGCCGCGCGCAAACGAGGCGCGCAATGCCGAACTGATGGGCCGCACGCCGCTCGGCCGCTGGGGCACGCCGGCCGACCTCGCGCCCGCCGCCCTATTTCTCTGCTCGCCGCTCGCCGGGTTCATCACCGGCGCCATCCTGCCGGTCGACGGGGGTTACCTCGTCGCCTGACGGCACGCGCGCCGCGCAGTAGTAGAGCGCCTGGTTGATCGCCTGCAGCGAGCCGGTGAGCGGAATGCCGTTCGCGGGCAGTTCCGGGCCGGCCCTCGGGTCGAGATAGGCGACGCCGCCGTTCTTCAGCGCATCGACGATATCGGCTACATCGCCATCGACCTTGGCGTGGTAGGGCGTGCCGTCCGCCTTGGCGTCCATGTCGATGGGCGACTCGCGGTCGATGGTCAGCCGCCAGCGTCCCGCATCGCCACCCGGGCGGCTGGTGTGCAGATGCACCGCGACGCTGAAGTCGTCCTCGCAGCGCACCGCGATGCAGGTGAAGCGCTCGGGCGTCGACTTGTAGGCGCAGCCGAGCGCGGCGCGATCGCCTTCCCCGGCGATCGGCGAGTATTGCCAGCCCTCTTCCTGCGCCCCGGCGGGGAGGGCGAGGGCGAGGACGGCAATCGCCGCCGCCGGCAGCAGGGTCGTCGGTCGGTGCAAGGCCTATTTTCCCGCGGCGGTGAGTTCGGCGAGATCCTCGGCCCCGAGCGTGAGGCGGGCGCCGCGGGCAAGGCTCTCGACCTGCTCCACCGTGGTGGCCGAGGCGATGGGCGCGCCGACGGCCGGCTGCGCGGCGATCCAGGCCAGGCTCACCTCCGTCGCGCTGGCGCCGGTGCGACCCGCCACCGCGTCGAGCGCGTCGAGGATGCGGTATCCCTTGGGGTTGAGGTATTTGTCGACCACGGCCTGCCCACGCGGGCTCTTCTGCGCATCGGCCGGGCTGCGATACTTGCCCGAGAGGAAGCCGCGCGCGAGGCTGAAATAGCCGATGCCCGAAATCTCCTCCCTGATGCAGGTCTCCTGCACGCCTTCGAAGCCGGCCCGGTCGTAGAGGTTGAACTCGTTCTGGATCGTCTCGTAGCGCGCCAGCCCGTTGGCCTTCGAGATCGCCAGCGCCTCGGTCAGCAGCGCCGCGTCCTGGTTGGACGAGCCGATATAGCGGACCTTGCCGGCCTTCACCACGCGATCGAGGGCGGCGAGCGTCTCCTCCTGCGGCGTGTTCGGGTCCGGCCAGTGGGTCTGGTAAAGGTCGATATGGTCGGTCTGCAGCCGGCGCAGCGAGGCGTCGACTTCCTCTTCGATCCACCTGGCGCTGAGGTCGCGATGCCCCTGTCCCATGTCCGAGCCGACCTTGGTGAAGACGAGCACCTTGTCGCGGTTGCCGCGCGACTTGATCCAGTTGCCCAGGATCGTCTCCGACTTGCCCTTGCCGTAGCTGTCGGCGGTGTCGAAGGCGGTGAAGCCCTCGCCCACGAAGGCATCGAGCACTGCCGCCGCCGCGCTTTCCTCGAGCGTCCAGCCGAGCACATTGCAGCCGAGCACCAGCGGGTGGATGAATAGTTCAGTACGGCCGAGGCGGCGCTTGGTCATGTCAGGTCTCCGGCGTGGTGGACGTTCGGGAAGGAGCGGACGCTAGCCCGCCTGCCGCTGCGTTGCCAAGCGGCACCTGTATCGCGGCCTGCTCTTGCCGCCGCGCTAGCGCCTCGGCTGGATCAGGTCCCACTTGTTGCCGTAGAGGTCCTCGAACACCGCGACCGAGCCATAGGCCTCGTGCCGGGGCGCCTCGAGGAAGCGCACGCCCCGGGCCGTGTAGGCGGCGAAGTCGCGCTCGAAATCGTCGGTCTCGAGGAAGAAGCCGACGCGTCCTCCCGTCTGGTCGCCCACCCGCGCCGCCTGCGCCTCGCCGTCGGCCTGTGCCAGCAGCAGTCGCGCCCCCCCGCCGGGCGGTCCCACCAGCACCCAGCGCTTGCTGCCGAGCGGCGTGTCGGCGATCAGCGAGAAGCCCAATCGGTCCCGGTAGAATGCGATTGCCTCGTCGTAGTCATGCACGACGAGCGCGATGGTGGCGATGGATTGCGTCATTCCCGGGCTTTCTTGCTCATTTGTTTCCGTCCGCGGACGGTTCTGCACCGATCCGTTCGGCAATCGGTTTCCTCAAGGATTCCTTGGGGCTGGACGGTTTTGGCGCCATCCGTTCCCGAGTGGAAAATCATTCTCCCGGGGATACGAAGTTGACCGTTTGGTCAACTCCCCATTGCGCCTTGGCAGAAAAAGCGCTTTCTTGCCCGCCAAGCTCCGGCCGGCACACAGCTTCGTGCCGCGTACACCGGAGCGCAATGATATTCGGGAGACGAAACATCATGCACCTGATGAAAACCCTGCTGACCGCCACTGCGCTCGTCGCCGTGATGGCCGGCAGTGCCTATGCCAAGCAGCTCGTGTTCTGTTCGGAGGCCTCACCTGCCCACTTCGACCCCGGCCCGACCACCGGCGGTAACGATTTCGACGCCTCCTCGCGTACCATCTACGACCGTCTGGTCGAGTTCGAGCACGGTGGTACCGCGGTCGTTCCGGGCCTTGCCGAAAGCTGGGAAGTCTCGCCCGACGGGCTCGAGTACACTTTCCACCTGCGGCCCGGGGTGAAGTTCCACACCACGTCCTATTTCACTCCCACGCGCGACCTGAACGCCGACGACGTGATCTTCTCGTTCGAGCGCCAGTGGAAGGAAGACAACCCGTTCTACACCTATCTCGAAGGCCTGAGCTGGGACTACTTCCAGGGCATGGACATGCCCAAGTTCCTCGCCTCGATCGAGAAGGTCGATGACCTGACCGTCAAGATCACGCTCACCGAGCCCAACGCGCCGATGATCGCGAACCTCGGCATGGACTTCGCCTCGATCGTCTCGAAGGAATATGCCGATCAGGTGCTGGCCTCCGGCAACCTCGCCGACTTCGCCAACAAGCCCGTCGGCACCGGCCCGTTCACCTTCGTCGATTACCAGACCGACGCCGTGATCCGCTATTCTGCCTTCCCCGACTACTGGCGCGGCAAGGTGGCCCTCGACGACCTGATCTTCGCCATCACCACCGATCCGGCGGTGCGCGCGCAGAAGCTGAAGGCCGGCGAATGCGACATCATGAGCTACCCGTCCCCGGCCGACATTGCCGACCTGCAGGCGGACCCGAACCTGAACGTGATGGAGCAGGAAGGCCTGAACATCGGCTACCTGGCGTACAACACGACCATCCCGCCGATGGACAATGCCAAGGTCCGCAAGGCGCTCTCGATGGCCATCAACAAGCCGGCGATCATCGACGCCGTCTACCAGGGTGCCGGCCAGGACGCCAAGAACCTGATCCCGCCGACCATGTGGTCCTATGACGACAACATCCCGGCGGACACCTACGATCCGGATGCTGCCAGGAAGCTGCTCGAGGAAGCCGGCGTCAAGGACCTGACCCTCGACCTGTGGGCCATGCCGGTCAGCCGTCCGTACAACCCGAACGCCCAGCGCGTTGCCGAAATGATCCAGGCCGACTGGGCCGCGGTCGGCGTCAATGCCAACATCGTGACCTACGAGTGGACCGAGTACCGCGAGCGCGGCAAGCAGAAGGACCGCCCGGGCGCTTTCCAGATCGGCTGGACCGGTGACAACGGCGATCCGGACAACTTCTTCGCGACCCTGTTCTCCTGCTCGGCCATCGGCGTGTCGAACTATTCGAGCTGGTGCAACGAGGACTTCGAGAAGGCCATCCAGGACGCCAAGAAGGTCACGGACCAGGACGAGCGCGCGGCGCTCTACACCAAGGCCCAGGAAATCTTCAAGGCTGAGGAGCCGGCCCTGACCCTCGCTCACTCGAAGGTGTTCATGCCCATGAACAAGCGCGTTCAGGGCTATACGATGGATCCGCTCGGCATCCATCGCTTCGACAACGTCGACGTCACCGAATAATCGGCTACAATCCGGGGGGCGGTATCCATTTCGGATGCCGCCCCTTGGCATATCCACATGCTGCGATTCATCCTCCAGAAGCTGGCCCTGATCGTGCCGACCATCATCGGCATCACGATCGCGTCCTTCGCCTTCATCCGCCTGCTGCCCGGCGACCCCATCCTCGCGATGGCGGGGCAACACGGCGTCACGCCGGAACGCTACGAAATCCTCAAGGAGCAGTTCGGCTTCAACCTGCCCATCTGGCAGCAGTACCTCAATTACGTGGGCGGCATCCTGCAGGGCAATTTCGGCATCTCCCTCGCCACCAAGCGCCCCGTCATCGACGAGTTCCTGACCCTCTTCCCGGCAACGGTCGAACTGGCGCTGTTCGCCATGCTGATCGCCGTCGCCCTCGGCATTCCCGCCGGCATCTTCGCCGCCATCAAGCGCGGCTCGTGGTTCGACCAGATCACCATGGGCGTGGCGCTGGCCGGCTATTCCATGCCGATCTTCTGGTGGGGCCTGCTGCTCATCATCTTCTTTTCCGGCTACCTGGGCTGGACTCCGGTTTCGGGCCGCATCTCGCTGCAGTACTTCTTCCCGCGCGTCACCGGCTTCATGCTGATCGACAGCCTGATCGCCGGCAAGCCCGATGCCTTCGTGTCGGCGCTGCGCCACCTGATCCTGCCCGCTGTCGTCCTCGGCACCATCCCGCTCGCGGTGATCGCCCGGCAGACGCGTTCGGCCATGCTCGAAGTGCTCGGCGAGGACTATGTCCGCACCGCCCGCGCCAAGGGCCTCGAGCCTAGCCGCGTCATCGGTGTGCATGCCTTCCGCAACGCCCTGATCCCGGTCGTCACCACCATCGGCCTGCAGATCGGGCTGCTGATGGCGGGCGCCATCCTCACCGAAACGATCTTCTCCTGGCCCGGCATCGGCAAGTGGATGATCGATTCCATTTCCAAGCGGGACTACGTTTCGGTGCAGTCCGGCCTGTTGCTCATCGCGTTGATCGTCATGGCGGTGAACCTCATCGTCGACATCCTCTACGCCGTCATCAATCCGCGCATAAGGGTGCATTGATGAGCACGGACGCAGCCACTCCCAACGTCGCCACCGGCCGCTTCGCGGGCCTGCGCGAGTTCTGGTACTACTTCTCGATGAACAAGGGGGCCGTGATCGGCCTCGTCGTGTTCATCCTGCTGATCCTCGTCGCCGTCTTCGCGCCGGTGCTCGCGCCGTTCCCGCCGGACCAGCAGTTCCGCCAGTTCATCCGCATGCCGCCACCCTGGGCCGGCGGCACCCAGCCCCAGTTCCTGCTCGGCACCGACGAAGTCGGCCGCGATATCCTCTCGCGCCTCATCTATGGCGCACGCTACTCGCTGTTCATCGGCTTCTTCGTCGTCACCGGCGCCATGGTCGTCGGCGTGACGCTGGGCCTGCTCGCCGGCTACTACCGCGGCTGGGTCGATGCGGTGATCATGCGCGTCATGGACATCATCCTCGCCTTCCCCTCGCTGCTCCTGGCGCTGGTGCTGGTGGCGATCCTGGGGCCCGGCCTCTTCAACGCCATGCTCGCCATCGCGCTCGTCCTGCAGCCTCACTTCGCGCGCCTAACCCGCGCTGCGGTGCTGAGCGAGAAGAGCCGCGAATACGTGACCTCGGCCAAGGTCGCCGGCGCCGGCCATCTGCGGCTCATGTTCATCACCATCCTGCCCAACTGCCTCGGTCCGCTGATCGTTCAGGCGACGCTGAGCTTTTCGAACGCCATCCTCGAGGCCGCCGCTCTCGGTTTCCTCGGCATGGGGGCGCAGCCGCCGACCCCCGAATGGGGCACCATGCTGGCCCGGGCGCGCGAGTTCATCACCTCGGCCTGGTGGATCGTCACCATGCCCGGCCTCGCCATCCTGATCACCGTGCTCGCCATCAACCTCATCGGCGATGGCCTGCGCGATGCGCTCGACCCCAAGCTGAAGCGGAGCTGAGGCCGATGTCCCTTCTCGAAGTCAGGAACCTCACCGTCTCCTTCGACACCTCGATCGGCGTCTTCAACGCCGTCAGGGGCATCGACCTGCATGTCGATGAGCGCGAAGTGCTCGCCATCGTGGGCGAAAGCGGCTCGGGCAAGTCCGTCGCCATGCTCGCCGTCATGGGTCTGCTGCCGGCCACCGCCAAGGTCGCCGCCGACAAGATGACCTTCGACGGCCGCGACCTGCTCGCCATCACGCCGGCCGAGCGGCGCAGGATCATCGGCAAGGACGTCGCCATGATCTTCCAGGAGCCCATGACCAGCCTCAACCCGTGCTTCACGGTCGGCTTCCAGATCGAGGAGGTGCTCCGCTTCCACCTCGGCATGGACAAGGCCCGGCGCCGCGCCCGCGCCATCGAGTTGCTCGACCAGGTCGGCATCCCCAACCCGTCCGAGCGCCTGCACGCCTATCCGCACCAGATGTCGGGCGGGCAGAACCAGCGCGTCATGATCGCCATGGCGATCGCCTGCAATCCCAAGCTGCTGATCGCCGACGAGCCGACCACGGCGCTCGACGTCACCATCCAGAAGCAGATTCTCGACCTGCTGGTGGGGCTGCAGGCGGAGCATGGCATGGGGCTGATCATGATCACCCACAATATCGGCGTCGTGGCCGAGACGGCCGACCGGGTCATCGTCCAGTACAAGGGTAGGAAGATGGAGGAGGCCGGCGTGCTCGAGCTCTTCACCGCGCCCAGGAGCCCCTATACCCGCGCGCTGCTCGCCGCGCTGCCCGAGAACGCCACCGGCGACCGCCTGCCCACGGTCTCGGGCTTCAGTTTCGAGGGGACGGAGTGATGGCCACGGTCCTCGAAGCCCGCAACATCGTTCGCGACTACCACATCGGCGGCACCCTGTTCGGCGGCGGCCGTACCGTACATGCGGTGAAGGGCGTCAGCTTCTCGCTCGAACAGGGCAAGACCCTCGCCATCGTCGGCGAGTCCGGCTCGGGCAAGTCGACGCTGGCGCGCATCCTCACCCTCATCGACCGGCAGACCTCGGGCGAGCTGAAGATCGACGGGGAGACCGTCGACATCGCCGCGCAGGGCGTCACCAGGCAGATGCGCCGCAAGGTGCAGATGGTGTTCCAGAACCCCTATGGTTCGCTCAACCCGCGCCAGAAGATCGGCGACGTGCTGATGGAGCCGCTGCTGCTCAACACCGACATGCCCGCCGCCGAGCGGCGCGAGCGCGCGCTCGACATGCTGGTCAAGGTCGGCCTGCAGCCCGAGCACTTCAACCGTTACCCGCACATGTTCTCGGGCGGCCAGCGCCAGCGCATCGCCATCGCCCGCGCCATCATCCTCAGGCCCTCGCTGCTGGTGCTCGACGAGCCGGTGTCGGCGCTCGACCTCTCGGTGCAGGCGCAGATCCTCAACCTGCTGGCCGATCTGCAGGACGAGTTCGGCCTGACCTATGTCTTCATCAGCCACGACCTGAGCGTGGTGAAGTACATCGCCGACGACGTGCTGGTCATGTACCTGGGCGAGGCGGTGGAGCAGGGGACGCGCGAGAAGCTCTTCTCGGCTCCCGAGCACCCCTACACCAGGGCGCTCTTCGCCGCCACGCCGCGCGCCGACGTCGAGAGCATCAAGGCGCGCCTCGCGCGGAAGGCGGGGCTCGAGACCGCCTGACCCGGGGCTCCCGGCGGCCGGCTTAAGCCCGTGTTAAGCCGGGCCTCGTAGCGTTCCGCGATGCTCAGATCGCCGGTGCCTTTCATTGCCCATGGCCGCTGCTTCCACCTTGGCGAAGGCCACTAGAGCCGGCGGCCCGAAACCCGGGTCCCGCCCGGCCTCCGCGCTGGCGAGTTTCACCGTCTGGACGGCCCTCCCGACCTTCGGCGTCTACCTGGGGGTGTGCGCGCTCGTCTTCCTCGCCATGCACCTCATGAGCTCGGAGATGAACGCCATCGACTCCGACCGCGGCAAGAAGTCGATCGCCGCCGCCGTCAAGTCGCTGGTGGTGAGCCTGGGGGACACCGCCGCCGACGAGGCGACCTGGACCGAGGCCTACATCAACACCTATGTCACGCCCAATCCCGCCTGGCACGATGCCACCTGGGGCTCGACCGCGCGCATCTCCGACACCTACGACACCGCGATCCTCACCGATGTCGAGGGCAACATCGTCTTCGGCGAAACCAGCCGCGGCCCGTTGGTGGGCCGGCTGGCGGACGTCTTCAGCGGCGCCGGCGAACTGCTCGCCGAGCTCGAGGCCGGCATCGGCCGCCACGGCGACGATGCCACCGTCGCCCACCTCTCGCGCAACGAGCACGGCGCCACGGCCCTTGCCGGTGCGGTGGTGCATGGCAGCTCCGGCCAGGCGGGCATCCCGCGCGAGCATCGCCGCATCCTGTGGCTGGCCAAGCGGCTCGACGACACCATGCTGCGCAATGTCGCGGCCCGCTTCGAACTGCCCATGCCGCGGCTCGTCCGCGCCCCGGCCCCCGACCACGACTCCATGGTGCTGACCGACGCCGCCGGCGCCGAGATCGCCATCATCGACTGGATGCCGCGCCGCCCCGGCGATCCGGCTTTCGCCCACACTGCCACCGTCGCCGCCATGGTGATGGTGCTGATCGGCGCCCTGCTGTTCCTCGTCCTCGCGGGCTTCCGGCATGCCATCAAGCTCCGCGCCGTTTCCGACGAGCGCGACTGGTTCAACGCCCGCTACGACACCGTGACGGGCCTGCGCAACCGCTTCGGCCTCGAGGAGCACCTGAAGGGTCTGATCCCGAGGAAGCGGGGCGAGCGCAACCTCGCCGCGCTGCAGATCTATGTGGACGGCCTGCCCGAGATCGTCGGCCTCTATGGCCGCGAGACCGCCGCGCAGGTCCTCGTCTCGCTGGCCGAACGGTTCGGCGCCGTATCGGACGGCAACGTCGCGATCGGACGCGTCGGGCCGGCCGAGATCGGCATCGTCGAGGTCGCCGAGGACCCTGCCGCCTCGCTGGCCGCGCTGGCCCACCGCATCCTCGAGACCGCTGCCGATCCTGTCCCCGTGGGAACGCTCAAGCTCAAGATCGGCGCCCTCAGCATCGGGCTCGCCTCCCTCACCACGACCCGCGACAAGGCCGGCGAGGTGATCCGCATGGCGGAAGCCGCCGTCGCCAAGGCGCGCGAGACCGGCGGCAACCACACCGTGGTCTATACCCCCGCCATCGAGGACGAGCGGCGGCGGCGGATCGAGCTGCAGACCGACATCCGCCGCGGCCTCGAGGCCGACGAGTTCGACCTCGAGTACCAGCCGATCATCGACTTCCGCAGCCAGAGCATCATCGGTGTCGAGGCGCTGATGCGCTGGAACCGCCGGGCGGCGGGGCCGATGGGCCCCAATGAGTTCATCCCGGCCGCCGAGGCCTCGGGACTGATCGATGATCTCGGCATGTTCGCGCTGCGCCGCTCCATCGCGGAGATCGGCCCCCTCGGCAACCTCAAGATCTCGGTCAACGTCTCGACCGCGCAGTTGCGCAACCCCAACCTGCCGCAGATCGTGTTCTCGGCGCTCGACGAGTGGCGGGTCGACCCCACGCGCCTCCAGCTCGAAGTGACCGAGTCCTTCCTCGTCGCCCAGCCCGAGCGCGCCATCAAGCTGATCGAGCAGCTGCGCCACGCGGGCGTGCTGATCGCGCTCGACGACTTCGGCACGGGCTATTCCTCGATCGGCTACCTCAGGCAGTTCAGCTTCGACCGGCTCAAGCTCGATCGCTCCCTCGTCGCCGATATCGACGGCGATCCGGTGCAGACGGCGCTCGTCGAATCCACCATGGTCTATGCCTTCGCCATGGGGCTGGATGTCACCGCGGAGGGCGTCGAGCGCCACGAGGAGGCCGCGGTGCTGTCGCGGCTCGGTTGCCGCGAGTTCCAGGGCTATCTCTTCGCGCGCCCGTTGCGCCTCGCCCAGCTCGAGCGGCTGATCGGCAGCGAGCCGGAAGTGCGCGCCGCTAGCTAGAGGCCTGCCTGCGGCATTCGGCGCAGCGTCCGCGCAGCTCGATCGTGGTGCGCTCGAGCCCGAACCCGGTCTTTCCGGCCCACTGGGCCAGCCGACCGGTCACCTCCGCATCGGCGAACTCGTCCACCCGCCCGCAGTCCGAGCAGATGGCGAAGGCCGCCGTGTTGGTGCGGTGGCAGCCGGAATCGGCGCAGCACACGAACGCATTGAGCGACTCGAGCCGGTGCGCCAGTCCCTGTTCGATCAGCTTGTCGAGCGCGCGATAGACCTGCAGTGGCGCGCGCAGCCCCGCCTCGCGCAGCCGGTCGAGAATGTCGTAGGCCGAGAGCGGGCCGCTGGCGTGGTTCAGCGTCTCGAGCACCAGCCCCTGGTTGCGCGTCAGGTCGTGCGGGCGTTCGTGGTGGTGGTCCTCATGGCTGTGGGCCATCGCTCATGCCTCCCGCTTGCGCTGCCACAGCCGGGCCGGCAGCGCGATCGAAACGAGGAACAGCCCCAGCGCCGCCACGACGATCGACGGGCCGCTCGGCGTGTCGAAGCGGAGCGAGCCGAGGAGCCCACCGGTCACCGCCAGCGCCCCCGCGACCGCGGCGACCACGGCCATCACCTCCGGCGTGCCGCTGATCCGCCGGGCAGTCGCCGGCGGGATGATCAGAAGCGCCGTGATCAGCAGCACGCCCACGATCTTCATGGCGATGGCGATCACCGAGGCGAGCAGCAGCATGAAGATCACCCGCGTCACCTCGGGGTGCATGCCCTCGGCCTCCGCGAGTTCGGCATTGACCGTCGCCGCGAGCAGCGGCCGCCACATGGCGGCGAGGACCGCGACGATCGCGGCGCCGCCCAGCCAGATCACCGCGATGTCCGTTGTCGAGACGGCGAGGATGTCGCCGAACAGGAACCCCATCAGGTCGACCCGGATGCCGCTGAGGAAGGCGACGACGAGGCCGATGGCCAGCGCCGAGTGGCTGAGGATGCCGAGCAGCGCGTCGGTGGAGAGCGTGTTGCGCCGTTGCAGCACCAGCAGCGCGCCTGCGACGAGGGCGGCGACGACGAAGACCCCCAGCGTCACGTTGACCTCGGCGACAAGGCTCAGCGCCACGCCGAGCAGGGCCGAGTGGGCCATCGTGTCGCCGAAATAGCTCATCCGCCGCCACACGATGAAGCAGCCGAGCGGCCCGGTGACGAGGGCAAGCCCGATGCCGGCGATGAGCGCCCGGGTGAAGAAGTCCTCAAGCATGGTCGTGTCCGTGCTCCTGACCTTCGTGCTCGTGCTCGTGCACGTGCTCGTGCGCCTCGACCACCCGCCCATCCGCCTCCTGCACCCGCCCGTCGGGCAGGTGGGTGTGGTCGTGATGGTGCTGGTACACCGCCAGCGCCGAAGCCGCACGCGCCCCGAACAGGCTGAGATACTCGGGGCTGCGCGCCACCGAGTCGGGCGTCCCGCGGCAGCACACGTGGCCGTTGAGGCAGATGACCGTGTCGGTCGCCGCCATCACCACGTGCAGGTCGTGGCTGATGAGCAGGATGCCGCACTGCGTTTCGTCGCGGATCTGCCCGATAAGATCGTAGAGCGCCACTTCGCCGGAGAAGTCGACGCCTTGCACCGGTTCGTCGAGAACGAGCAGGTCGGGTCGCCGGATCATCGCCCGGGCGAGCAGTGCGCGCTGGAACTCGCCGCCCGAAAGGTGCTGCACTTCCGCATCGGCGAGATGGGAGACACCCGTCGCCGCCAGCGCCGCCGCGATTTCGTCGGCCCCGTAGCTGCCGGTGAGGGTCATGAGCCGCCGCACCGTCAGCGGCATGGTCCAGTCGATGGCGAGCTTTTGCGGCACATAGCCGATCCGCAGCCCCGGCCGCCGCGACACCGTGCCGGCGGTCGGCTTGAGGACGCCGGTGACGAGCTTTGCCGTGGTCGATTTGCCCGAGCCGTTGGGCCCGATCATGGTCACGATCTCGCCGCGCCGGATGGCGAGGTCGACTCCCTCGACGAGCCAGCGCCCGTCGCGCTTCACGCCGGCGCCGGCCACGTCGACCAGCACCTCGCGTCCGTTCGCTGCATCCATGAAGTTCACGCTTCGGCCACTTGCTGACGTTATACCATTACGGTATATCCTGGCACGCCGAAAGCGTTATGTCATAACATTCCGCCTCGTTCGGACGGCGCCTTCGAGAGGGTTCGGGTCATGGTGAAGAGCATAACGCTGGCGCTGCTCGCGGTGCTGGGCTGGTCCTCCGTCGCGCTCGCCGAAGTGCCCCGCGTGGTCGCTTCGGTAAAGCCGATCCATGCTCTCGTCAGCGCCGTGATGGGCGACCTCGGCACGCCCGCGCTGATCGTGGGCGGCGCGGCGTCGCCGCATACCTACTCGCTCAAGCCCTCCGACGCGCAGGCGCTGCAGGCGGCCGATGTCGTGTTCTGGACCGGCCACGGGCTCGAACTCTTCCTCGAGGATTCGATCGCGACGCTGGCGCCTCGGGCGACCGTCGTCGAACTCGGCGACGTCCCGGGGTTGACGCTCCTGCCGCCGCGCCAGGGCGGCACCTTCGAGCCGCACGCTGCCGACCCCGCGGAGCAGGGGGGCGACCACGCCCACGACCACGGGGAGGAGCGGCACGACATGCACTTCTTCCTCGATCCCGCCAACGCCAGGGTCATGGTCGCGGCCATTGCCGAGAGCCTCGCTGCCGCCGATCCCGAGCATGCCGACGCCTACCGCGCCTACGCCGCCGCCGAGAGCGCCGACCTCGATGCCCTGGTCGCCGAGACCGCGGCGCGGCTCGCGCCGGTCAGGGACCGGCCCTTCGTCGTCTTCCACGACGCCTACCAGTATTTCGAGAAGCGCTTCGGCCTCGCGGTCGCGGGCTCGGTGACGGTCAGCCCCGAGATCGCGCCCGGCGCCGACCGCATCAAGGCCATCCGCGACAGGCTCAGGACGCTCGGCGCCGCCTGCGTGTTCTCCGAGCCGCAGTTCGATCCGCGCGTCATCGACGTGCTGGTCGAGGGCACGAGCGCGAAACACGGCGTGCTCGACCCCGAAGGGGCGACCCTCGAGGAGGGCCCCGGGCTCTATCGCCAGCTGATCGGCAACCTCGCCACCAGCCTCGTCGACTGTCTCGGCGGCTAGCGCAGCGGGCCGCGGAAGATGAAGAACGCGCCGAGGAAGATCAGCCCGAAGCCCACTGCGTGGTTCCAGGTCAGCTTCTCGCCCAGCACGAACACCGCAAAGCCCGCGAACACCGTGAGGCTGATCACCTCCTGGATGGTCTTGAGTTCGGCCGCCGTATAGGTGCCGTAGCCGATGCGGTTGGCGGGGACCGCCAGCCAGTACTCGAGCAGCGCAATGCCCCAGCTCGCCATCACCGCCACCCACATCGCCATGTGCGGGAACTTGAGGTGCCCGTACCAGGCAACGGTCATGAACAGGTTGGAGCCGATCAGCAGGATGATCGGCATAACGGACTGAAAGGTCATGGGGGCACCGGCGAATCGCGTGCCTCCATTGATTAACGGCGCCGCTTCCGCCCGCAAGGGGCTAGAGTCGCTGCCCCTCCGCGTCGAACATCAGCACAGTCGCCGGATCGACGCCGAACTCCACCGCCGCGCCGTTCGCCATCTGCGAATGGCCGCGCTGTTGCACCGTGATCTGCGCCCCGCTCTCGCTCGCCGCATAGACGTAGGAGACGCCGCCGAGCTGTTCGACGACCTGGGCCCGGGCAAGGAGCTGCACCGGGGCCGCGCCCGCTTCGACGAAGTGCTCGGGCCGGATGCCGACGGTGACGGCCTCGCCCACTCGTGCCCGGTCCGACCGCGCCCGCACGCCGAGCGTCGGCGCGCCGAACTCGTTGAGCTTCACCGTCACCTCGCGTCCCGCGACCCCCGTGATGGTCGCGTTGATGAAGTTCATGCGCGGCGAACCGATGAAGCCGGCGACGAACAGGTTGTCGGGGTTGTCGTAGAGCTCGATCGGGCTGCCCTGCTGCTCGATCCGCCCCGCCCTGAGCACGACGATGCGGTCGGCGAGCGTCATTGCCTCGACCTGGTCGTGCGTGACGTAGACCATGGTCGCGCCCAGCTGCTGGTGGAGCTTGGCGATCTCGATGCGCATCTGCACCCGCAGCTCCGCGTCGAGGTTGGAGAGCGGCTCGTCGAAGAGGAAGGCGCGCGGCTCGCGCACGATGGCGCGTCCGATGGCGACCCGCTGGCGCTGGCCGCCGCTCAGCTGGCGCGGCTTGCGCCCCATCAGCGCCTCGATGTCGAGGATGCGTGCCGCTTCCTCGACGCGGCTCGCCACCTCCTCGCGCGCCATGCCGCCCATCTTCAGCCCGAACCCCAGGTTCTGCTCGACGGTCATGTGGGGATAGAGCGCATAGGACTGGAACACCATCGCGACGCCCCGCTCGGCCGGGTCGAAATCCGTCACGTCCTCGCCGCCGATGAACACCTGTCCGGCAGTGGGCTCCTCGAGGCCCGAGATGGTGCGCAGCAGCGTCGACTTTCCGCAGCCCGAGGGCCCCACGAACACCACGAACTCGCCGTCGGCGATATCGAGGTCGACATTGTGGATCACCGGCACGGCGCCGAAGCTCTTGTTGACGCCGCGTAGTTGCAGTTCGGCCATTCGTTCCCCTCCCAGGTGCCCAGGCGGCCAGGCGCGCGCCGCTTCGGCGTCCGCTCCCGGCCTCTGTCCGTGCCGCGCTTGCCGTTTCTGGACCGGTCCCCTCCTCGAGACGCGGTCCGGCAAAAATTGAGGCACGTACCTCTTGCCATGTATGACCCGTTGCGCAATGCTGATCAAGTCGCATCCAGGCTGGAGGGCCGCTTGCGACACGCGATTTCTGCAGGGCTCGGGAGGCTCCGATGGAACGCGTCGAGGAGACAGGGAGGATTTCATGAAACGAATTGCGCTGGCCGCAATGCTCGGCCTGATGGCGCTCGCGCCGGCCCAGGCACAGACGGTGGTCAAGTATCTCAACATCGCGACCATCCCGGGCGAGGTCGAGATTATGAAGCAGGCCGTGGCGGAGTACGAAGCCGCCAATCCCGGCGTGAAGATCGAATTGCCGTTCCTCGAGAACGAGGCCTTCAAGGCCAAGCTGACGACGCTGCTGCAGTCGTCCGAAGCCCCGGACATCTTCCACTCCTGGGGTGGCGGTGTGTTCTACGAGCAGGCCAAGGCCGGCGTGCTGCGGCCGGTCGAGGACGTGCTGAGCCAGGCGGCCAAGGACGACCAGGGCACGGCCGGCGTTGCCGCGTTCACCGCGCCCGACGGCCACATCTACGGCGTCGCCCGCGACGTGGCCGAAGTCGTGCTTTGGTACAACAAGTCGCTGTTCGAGCAGGCCGGCGTCGACCCGGCGAGCCTGTCCGACTGGCAGGGCTTCCTCGCCGCGGTGCAGAAGTTCAAGGATGCCGGCATCACCCCGATCGCGGTTGGCGCCAAGGACAAGTGGCCGGCCCACTTCTGGTGGAGCAAGCTGGTGGTCCGGCTCGCCGGCCAGGACGGCTTCAATGCCGCCGCGCGCGGCGACGGCGATGGTTTCGCCGGTCCCGACTTCGTCAGGGCGGGTGAGCTCTTCCTCGAACTCGCCGCGCTCGATCCGTGGCAGGAGGGCTTCCAGGCCGCTGCCTACGGCGATGCCTCGGGCTTCTTCGGCGACGGCAAGGCCGCGATGCACCTGATGGGCGACTGGGACTACGGCGCCATGAAGGACAACTCGGCTTCCAAGCAGGGCATCCCCGATGACCAGCTCGGCATCCTGCCCTTCCCGACCATCGAGGGTGGCAAGGGCGATCCGACCGACACGCTCGGCGGCCTCTCGGGCTACCTGTTCAGCCGCAACGCCTCGGACGAAGCCGTCAAGTTCATCGAGTGGTACAACAGCTCGGTGGTGCAGAAGCGCTTCGCCAACGCCGGCTACTACATCCCGATCACCAAGGGATCGGCCGACGAGATGACCAACCCCTTCAAGGTGCAGGTGGCCAAGGACATCAACGGCGCCAACTGGCACGCCCTGTTCTTCGATCAGGCACTCGGGCCCGCAGTCGGTGGCGTCGTCAACGACGTCTCGGCCGAACTCGCCGCCAACGAGATCGGCGCCGAGGATGCCGCCCTGCAGATCAAGGAGGCGGTGGACGAGTCCCTCGCACAGTAACGCCAGCCGGCGGCCGGCGGGGACCTTCGCGCCCCTGCCGGCCCCGGCATGACTTTTCCGAGACTGGGTGGGTGAGGCCAGGTGACGAGCATAGCAACGATCCCCATGGAGGCCGGCGCGGCCGGCGTGAGACGGCGCCGCCGCTACATGGATCGCAAGAGCCTTGTGCCCCTGCTGATCCTCATTCCGCCTTCGCTGGTGCTGTTCATCCTCTTCGTCGTCCTGCCGATGATCGACGCCGGCACCTACTCGTTCTTCCAGTGGACGGGCTACGGGCCGATCACCAACTTCGTCGGCCTCGACAACTATGTCGACGTGCTGACCCACCGGAACTTCGGCACCGCCGTCCGCAACAGCCTCATCGTCGTCGCCGCCTCGCTGCTGATCCAGTTGCCGCTGGCAATGTGGGTGGCGCTTGCGCTCAGCGAGCGCGGCCGGGTCGTCTCCTGGATGCGGGCGCTGTTCTTCCTGCCCTACATGCTCGCCGAGATCGCCGCGGGCCTGATCTGGAAGTTCGTCTATGACGGCAACTACGGCCTCGTGCCGCAGATCGGCGACGCGCTCAACACCAAGCTGCCCTTCGTGCTGGCCGACAAGCTCTGGGTCATTCCGGCCATCATGCTGGTGATCGTGTGGAAGTACTTCGGCTTCCACATGATGATCTATATCGCCGGCCTGCAGTCGATTCCCAGCGAGGTGATCGAGGCCGCCCGCCTCGACGGCGTCAGGAAGTGGCAGATCGTCTGGCACATCAAGCTGCCCATGATCTGGTCCTCCATCGTCATCTCGGTGTTCTTCTCCATCACCGGGGCGCTGCAGCTGTTCGACATGATCATTCCGCTGACCAATGGCGGCCCGTCCAACTCGAGCCACACCATCGTCAGTTTCCTCTATTCCTTCGGCATCCTGCGCATGAAGATCGGCTTCGGCGCGGCGGTCAGCGTCATGCTCTGCATCGCCTGCGTCATCGTCGCCATCGTCTATCGCCGCGTGCTGTTCGCCCGGGAGAACGACTGATGGCCGATCTCGCCGCCACGACTGCCCTTCAGACGACCGCCCCCGCCCGCCGGCGCCGGCGCCCGGCGATCTCGCCGCTGCAGTGGGTCACCCTGCTGCTCGTCGCGCTGTTCATCGTCGTGCCGTTCTACACCACCATCCTCGGCGGCTTCAAAGGCATCGGGGAGCTGCGCACCAACCCGTTCGGGCTGCCGCAGGCGTGGAGCCCCGACAACTTCCTCGGCATCATCTTCGGCAAGAGCCTCTTCCGCTCGCTCGGCAACTCGCTGCTGATCGCGCTCGCGACCGTCGGGCTCAGCATCATCCTCGCCTCGATGACGGCCTTCGCCTTCGCCCATATCCGCTTCTTCGGCTCGAAGTTCCTGATGAGCTTCCTGCTGCTCGGCCTGCTGTTTCCCTCGGCCACCGCTATCCTGCCGCTTTTCATCAAAATGCGCGATCTGGGCCTGCTCGACAGCCACCTCGGCATCATCATCGTGCAGGTCTCGTTCAGTCTAAGCTTCTCGATCCTGCTGTTTCACAACTTCTTCCGGCAGTTGCCAAAGGAACTCGTGGACGCCGCGCGCATGGACAATTGCGGCTACCTCAGAATCTACTGGTACGTGACGCTGCCGCTTAGCATGCCGATCATCGCCACCGTCGGCGTGTTCAATTTCGTGGGCAGCTGGAACAGTTTCCTGCTGCCGTTGATCGCGCTCAATACAGAATCTCACTACACGTGGCCGCTCGGTATCATGCAGTTCCAGGGTGAATTCGGCTCCGACTGGCCGAAAATCCTCGCGTACCTGACCCTGACTATCATCCCCGCCGTAGTCTTCTTTCTCGCCGCGCAGAGATACATCATTTCCGGGCTGACCGGTGGCGCAGTGAAGGGCTAGGACGGCACCCGCCGGGTCCCGCTCCCGTCCCGGGGGCAGGGGGGCAGTCCCGCACCAGATTGACCGCCCTCCACCGGAGGGCGTATGATCCCTTTACGTTGGTTCCGCGACCCCGTTCGGGCGAGCGGATCAAAAGGGAACACGGTGCGGCGTACCCATCAGGGACCAAATCCGTGGCTGCCCCCGCAACTGTAAGCGGCGAGTGCCCTTCGACTACGCCACTGGCGTCCGCACGGACGCCGGGAAGGCCGAAGAACACGATGACCCGTGAGCCAGGATACCTGCCAGCGAGTAACCGGGCAATGTTGCCCGGCTCAACGTGCACACGGAGGGTGTCCGCACATGACAACCGCAACACAGACTACGACCACCATCGCATCGCTCTCGGTCTCGCAGCGGCTCGCCGCAGGCGTGCTGGCACTGTTCCTCGGCTTCGTCCTCGTCGGCGGCGTCGGCTTTGCCAGCGATATGGCCATCCACAACGGCGCGCACGACACGCGCCATGCGCTCGGCTTCCCCTGCCACTGACCCGCCACCGCGCAAGACCCAAGAGACATCGATGAAACTCTTCCAGCGAATCTTTTTCGCTGCGGTCCTTTCAGGGCTCGCAGCCGGCTTGGCCATGAGCGCCGTCCAGCAATGGCGCGTCGTTCCGCTGATCCTTGAGGCCGAAACCTACGAGAACGCCGCCCCGGCGGCCGACCACGTCCATGAGGTGACGCCCGCCCAGTCCCAGGCGGCAGCGCCCGCCGCTGACCAGCATCACGACGAGGACGCCTGGGCTCCGCAGGACGGGGCCGAGCGCACGTTCTACACCGTGCTCGCCAATACGCTCGGCGGCATCGGCTTCGCCTTCCTGCTGGCTGCCGTCTCCGTGCTCTCTGGCATCGCGATCACCGCCCGCAACGGCGTGATCTGGGGTATCGGCGGCTTCGCCGCGCTGCAACTCGCGCCGGCCCTCGGCCTGCCGCCCGAACTGCCGGGCATGGCCGCGGCCGATATCGTCGCCCGCCAGGTGTGGTGGATCGGCACCGCCGTCGCCACCGGCGCCGGTCTTCTTGCCGTCGCCAAGCTGCGCAACCTGACCGGCATCGGCATCGCGGTGGTCCTGATCCTTGCCCCGCACCTCATCGGCGCGCCGCCGGCGCCGCCCGAGGTGACCGCCGTACCGGCGCACCTTGCGACCTCGTTTGCCGCGGCGAGCCTCGCCGCCGGGGCCGTGTTCTGGCTGATCGCCGGGCCACTGCTCGGCTGGCTGAACGAGCGTCTCGCCCGCATGCCTGCTTTCGCCCTTGAGGGAGCCCACGCTTGAGCACTACAAAAATCCCCGTGACCGTGATCACCGGCTTCCTCGGGGCCGGCAAGACCACCCTGGTCCGGCACGTCCTCGCCCATGCGCGGGGCAAGCGCATTGCCCTCATCATCAACGAGTTCGGTGAACTCGGGGTCGACAAGGAGATCCTCGCCGGCTGCGGCGACGAGACCTGCCGCGAGGAGGACATGATCGAACTTTCGAACGGCTGCATCTGCTGCACCGTTGCCGACGAGTTCATCCCCACCATGCAGCAGCTGCTGGCGCGCGAGGACCGGCCCGACCATATCCTCATCGAGACCTCGGGCCTCGCCCTGCCGCAGCCGTTGATCCGGGCCTTCAACTGGCCCGAGATCAAGTCCGCCGTGACCATCGACGGCGTCGTCACCGTTGCCGACGCGGCGGCGCTGGCCGAAGGGCGCTTCGCCAATGACGAGGCGGCCGTCGACGCGCTCCGCTCGGCCGACGCCATGCTCGACCACGAGACGCCGCTGGGCGAACTCTTCGAGGACCAGCTGATCTCCGCCGACATGGTGATCCTCAACAAGTCCGATCTCGTCGCTCCCGAAAAGCTCGACCTCATCGAGGCCCATCTGAGGGCGGAGATGCGTCCGGGCACCGGCATCGTGCGCGCCCACAAGGGCCATGTCGATGTCGCCGCGCTGCTCGGCATGGGGCTCTCGACCGAAGACAATCTGGCCGGGCGCGAAAGCCACCACGAGCTCGAGCATGGCGGCGAGGGGCACGAGCACGACGACTTCGACTCCTTTTCGGTCACGCTCGAGGACGTCACCGACAAGGATCGCCTGCTCGCCTTGATCGAGGAGACGATCCGCCGGCACGACGTGCTCCGGCTCAAGGGCTTCGCCGCGCTACCGGGCGCCTCCGCCCGGCTTGCCATCCAGGCCGTTGGTCCCCGCGTCAGCGCCTATTTCGACCGGCCGTGGAAGCCCGGCGAGGAGCGGCAGACCGCGCTCGTGGTGATCGGCGAAAGCCCGCTCGACCGCGCCGCGATCACTGCCAGCCTGCAGCAGGCCGCCGCGGTCGCCGCCTGACCAGCTGAGGCCGAACAGCGGCCTCAGCACCTTCACCCGCCGGATGACCTCGTAGCCGAGCCCGCAGCCCGCTACGGTGCCGGCGACGATGAGGCCTGCTTCCGCCCACACCGGCAGCTGCCACGGGATCAGCCACGCCCCGAGCACGACTATGAGCGTCTGATGCAGGATGTAGTAGGGAAAGACCGCGGCGTTGAGGTAGCCGAGCATCGGGCTTGGCTGCCGGAGGTAGCGCTGCGCAAGGCCCGCGAGGCTGAGAATCACCGTCCAGGCATAGAGCACCTCGACCATGTCGTAGGCGTCGCCGAACACCCGGCCGGTCCGCATCGCGACGAGCAGCAGGCAGCAAATGGCCGCGAGGCTTCCCGCCAGCGGCAGCGCCCGCGCGACCGTGCGCCAGAACGCCTCGCTCTTTGCCGCGAACCAGCCCAGCAGCAGCACCGACAGGCTCGTCGCGTGGCTGAACCAGTCGTCGACCAGCGCGTGCGTCACCGGGAACTCGTCGCCCATGGCGATGACGAGGAGCGCCAGCCAGATGGCCGGAACGGCGACCAGCGGCCAGCCGCCCGGCGCGCCTTCCATTCGGGCGAACCAGCCCTCGACGGGCGTCGCGAGCCGCCGCAGCAGCGGCAGCAGCGCCGCCAGCACCAGCGTGTAGACCAGCACATAGACCACGTACCAGAGGTGGTTGTAGGTTGGCGTGATGATCGAGAAGCTGGCGCCGAAATCGAGATACCGGCCCCAGAACTGCAGGATGTCCGGGCCGGTCTCGCCCTTGTAGTGGAGCTCGTAGAAGGCCTGCGGCATCACCCACACGACGACGCCGAAGACGATCGGGATGCCCAGCCGGCGCAGCCGCTGCGGCAGCAGGCGCCCCATCCGCGCCTTGTCCATGGCAAAGCGCAGCGCCACCCCGGAGATGAAGAACAGCAGGGTGAGGCGCCACGGATTGATCAGCACCATCACCGGCTCGAGCAGGCGCCCGGCATGCGGGCTTTTCACATGCCAGTCCCAGGTCACGTAGAACATGCCGATATGGTAGAAGATGAGCAGCCCGAAGGCGCCGGCACGCAGCCAGTCGAGGTCGTGGCGCCGGGCAGGATTGTGGTCCGCTGACATGATGTCTCCGCTCGTGAAATTGCCGATGCAGGCCGGACTAGGGCGCCCCGTGGCGCGAGCCAACGCGCATGGTGCGACGGGCGGATCGGCGGGACGGACGGCGGCGCGCGTGACAGGCGGCGGCCATGGAGGGACGAATGGCAGCCCCTGAATCGGACCGCGACCTCGACCGCCGCGTGCTGCGCCGTGTCTGCGCCATGGCCGCGCTGTTCCTTGTCGCCGTCACGATCATCAACGCCCTGACCCTCATCACCGAGGCGGAGCGTGCCGGCACGGCCTATGACGCGCGCGAGCCGTGGGTGCTCGAGATCACCAGCGTGCTCGCGCTCCTCGTGCTCGTGCCGCTGGTGGGGCTGTGGGAGCGCCGCTTTCCGTTCGGGCCCGAAACCTGGCGCACTGCGCTCGTCGCCCACCTCGGTGGCAGTGTCGCCTTCTCGGCCCTGCACATCGCGGGCCTGTGGGCGCTGCGCAGCCTGCTCTGGCCGCTCCTCTTCGGCGGCCCCTACACCTACTTCGCCGATGTCCCCAACGACCTGCTCTACGAGTACCGCAAGGACCTGCTGCCCTACGCGGTGATCATCCTGCTGCTCACCCTCGTGCGCAGCGTCGAGGAGCATCGCCGGGAGGCCGAGGCGGCCAGCAGCGAGGCGCGCGACACCGGGCGGCTCACCTTCAGGACCGGCGGTCGCACGCTGTTCCTCGATGCCCGGTCGCTCGACTGGGCCGAGGCGGCCGGCAATTATGTCGAGATCCGCGCCAATGGCGCGACGCATCTCGCCCGGCTGAGCCTCACCGCACTCGAGCAGCAGTTGCGCGCCGCCGGCGTCGATGTCGCCCGGGTCCACCGCTCGCGCCTCGTCAACCGCGCCAAGGTGCGCGAGATCGCGCCCACCGCCGACGGCGACTTCCGCGTCAGGATGACCGACGGTACCGAACTCCGCGGCTCGCGCCGCTTCCGCACGGTGTTTGCCTGATGCATCTCCTCGCAGCCCAGGCGGGCGCATTGCAGCACGAAGGCGAGGCCATCGACCTCGCCCAGGCGCCGGCGCCGATCGTTTTCGCGTCGGCCGCCGACAGCGAGCTGATGATGCTCGCCGCCGCGGCCGACCGGGCCGGAACCGGCGATCTGCGCCTCGCCAGCCTGCTCCGGCTCAGCCACAACCTCAGCGTCGACATGTGGCTCGACCAGACCGTGCAGCACGCGCAGCTCGTCGTGTTGCGTCTGCTCGGCGGCGCCGCCTACTGGCAGTACGGCGTCGACGAACTCTCGGCCCTCGCCATGCAGAAAAAGTTCAGGCTGGCCCTGCTGCCCGGCGACGCCGCCCCGGACCCGCTGCTCATGCAGCGCTCGACCGTCGCACCCGGGGACTGGTCGCGCCTCCACGCCCTCTTCACCGCCGGCGGCCCGGACAACGCCGACAGCCTGCTCGCCGCGTTCAGGCTGCTGGCATCTGACCTGGCCTCACCCCCCACCCCAGCCCTCCCCGCGAGGGGGAGCGTGCCGGCTGCTGATAGTCCCGACACTCTGCCCCGTTCACCGGCCCCCGCCTCCGCCCTCGTGGGGGAGGCCGGGAGGGGGGGCGCCACAACCACCGTCTCCGAACCGAAACCCTTCGCCCGCTTCGGCCTCTGGCATCCCGCCCGCGGCATGGTCGACGAACTGCCAGCCTCGCCGCACCCGAACGTACCGCTGCTCTTTTACCGTGCGGCCCTCGAAGGCGCCGGCACGGCGACGCTCGAGGCGCTCATCGCCGAACTCGAGCGACAGCAGCTGAACCCGGTCCCCATCGTCGTCTCGACGCTGAAGGAAGGGGCGTGCATCCGCTTCGTGCAGGCGGCGCTGAGGGAGTATCCGCCCGACGTCATCCTCAATCTCACCGGGTTCGCCCTCGGCATCGATGGGCTGGACGAGCGGCAGAACCCCTTTGCCGGCATCGATGCGCCGGTCATCCAGCTGCTCCAGGGCGGGCGGCCCGAACAGCAATGGGCCGCCGACATCCAGGGCCTGACTGCCAAGGACCTCGCCATGCAGGTCGTGCTGCCCGAACTCGACGGCCGCCACGGCATGATCCTCGTCGGCCACAAGCATGACGCCGTCTGGCACGAGCGCACCCAGTGCCCGCTGTCGGCCTATGCGCCCGACCGGGACGGCATCCGCCGCGCGGTCGCGCTGGCGCACAACTGGGTGCGCCTGCGCGCGACGCCGCCGGCCGAACGCAAGGTGGCGATCGTTCTCGCCAACTATCCGATCCGCGACGGCCGGCTGGCGAACGGCGTCGGCTACGACGCACCCCAATCGACGGTGGAGATTTTGCGGGCGATGCGGGGCGCCGGTTATGCCGTTACCCCCCTCCCATCCTCCCCCGCAAAGGGCACGATCGAAGACCAGGCCTCGATCGGCACCGCCCCCCTTGTAGGCGAGGATGGGTGGGGGTCGGCGACCGGCAACGACCTCATCGCAGCCCTGCAGTCCGGCCCGACCAACGCCAATCCCGGGCGCGGCGCGGGCATTCCGTTCCCGCTCGCCCGCTATCGCCAGCTCTTCGCGGCTCTGCCGGAAAAGCTCCGCTCCGAGGTCACGGCGCGCTGGGGCGATCCCGCCGCCGATCCCTTCGTGCGGGGCGGACACTTCCACCTTCCCGCGCTCGATCTCGGCCATGTCACGGTGCTGCTCCAGCCCGCGCGCGGCTATCACCTCGACGAGACGGCAAGCTATCACGACCCCGACCTCGTGCCGCCGCACGGCTATCTCGCCGCCTACCTCTGGCTGAAGCACGGGTTCGGCGCCCATGCGCTGATCCACAACGGCAAGCACGGCAACCTCGAGTGGCTGCCCGGCAAGGCCACGGCCCTCGATGCGGCAAGCTATCCGGCCGCGCTCTGGGCCGAGCTGCCGCAGCTCTACCCGTTCATCGTCAACGACCCCGGCGAGGGCACCCAGGCCAAGCGCCGCACCGGCGCTGTGATCATCGACCACCTTGTGCCGCCCTTGACCCGCGCCGAGGCCTACGGGCCGCTGAAGGACCTCGAGGCGCTGCTCGACGAGTACCACGCCGCCTCCGGGATGGACCGGCGCCGCCTCGCCGGGCTCAGGAAACGCATCCTCGACTTCACCCGCGACAGCCGCCTCGACCGCGACATCGGCCTCGTCCCCGACGAGACCGAGTCGCTCCACCGCATCGACACCTTCCTCTGCGACCTCAAGGAAGCCCAGATCCGGGATGGCCTCCACATCTTCGGGCAGTCTCCGGCTGGCCGGCTCGAACGCGACCTGACCGTCGCCCTCGCCCGCGTGCCCCGCGGCGAAGCGCTCGGCGAAGCATCGCTGATCCGCGCCTTGGCTGACGACCTCGCACTGGGCTTTGATCCGCTCACCGCCGACCTCGGCGCGCCCTGGACCGGGCCGGTGCTTGCCGCTCTCCCCCTCGCGGGGAGGGACGGGGAGGGCGGCGCCCCCCGCACCGTCGGCGACATGGTGGAGCGTCTCGAGGAACTGGCGGCCGAGCTGGTTGACGGCAGGGCGTCCGAGCCGGAGTGGCTGGCGACCCGCGCCGTGCTCGAGACGATCGAAACCACGATCCGTCCGCGCCTCCGTGCCTCGGGTCCCGCCGAGACGGCGGCGCTGCTGGCCGGGCTCGAGGGGCGCTTCATCGCGCCCGGCCCATCCGGTGCGCCCTCGCGCGGGCGCCTCGACGTGCTCCCCACCGGGCGAAACTTCTATTCGGTCGACAACCGCGCCGTGCCGACCCCGACGGCGTGGGAACTGGGCCGGAAGTCGGCGGAAAACCTGCTGCTCCGTCATTTCCAGGACCACGGCATGCCGCTCCGCTCGCTGGCCC
>JAEYZJ010000074.1 GCA_023430705.1 Pseudomonadota bacterium
TCGGACGCACTGGAGCTGCTGGAGGCGACGGCGCGCGGAACGCTGGCGCAGGTGCAGCCGCTGTTCAGCGAGGAGGCGGCGCTGACCGTGGTGCTGGCCGCCAAGGGCTATCCGGTGCGGCCGGAAAAGGGCAGCGAAATCCGCGGCGCCGACGGGCTCGACGGCGAGGGACTGAAGGTCTTCCATGCCGGCACCGTGCGGCAGGACGGCAAGCTCATCGCCAATGGCGGGCGGGTGCTGAACGTGACGGCGCTGGGGGCGACGGTGGCCGAGGCGCGCGAGCGGGCCTACGAGGCGATCGACCGCATCGACTGGCCCGAAGGCTTCTGCCGCCGCGATATCGGCTGGCGGGCGATCCAGCGGGAACTCAAGCGGGCCTGAACGACTTGTAAAGAGGTCAAGCGCATCCTCTTTCCATCGTGACCCACGACATGACAGCGCAGGTATGGCCAACCCCGCTGCAACGGCGCGGGCAGGAAATCGTCGACCGGCTGCGCGGCCAGTTCCGTGAACATCCGGCCCACGCAGGGCCAGAGCCGCGCATCGGCGTCGCGCTCGGCGGCGGTTCGGCCCGGGGGCTCACCCACATCCCTTTCATCGAGGCGATGGACGAGATGGGGCTCAAGCCCAGCGTCATCGCCGGGACCTCGATCGGCGCGCTCATCGGGGCGGGCTGGGCCAACGGGATGAGCGGCGCGGAACTGCGCGAACACACATTCAGCGTGCTCGGCACGATCAAGATCCTCGCGGGGCGGCTGTGGGGCGCCAAGGTGCGGAACCTGGGCAACTTCTTCCAGCTCGGCTTCAACGTGCAGCTCGACGCCTGCCAGGTGGTGGATGCGTTCCTGCCCGATGCCTTTCCGCACGAGTTCAAGGACCTCAGGACCAAGTTCTACGTGGTGGCGACGGACTTCCAGTCCTGGCACCAGACGGTGTTTTCGGAAGGATCACTGCGCTCGGCGGTCGCCGGTTCGCTGGCCATTCCGGGGCTGTTCAAGCCGGTGCCGTTCGCCAATCACCTGCTCGTCGACGGCGGCGTGGTGAACCCGCTGCCGCTGGACCAGGCCTCCGACGCGGACATCCTCGTGGGCATCGACGTCAACGGCGACCCCTCCGAGCAGCTGTACAAGACCAACCACAACGTGCTCGACGTCTGGTTCGGCTCGGCGCAGATCATGATGCATTCGCTGACGGCGCACATGATGGCGGCCTATCCGCCGGACGTCTATGTGCGGCCGCATCTGAGCGCCTTCGGGGCGCTGGAGTTCTGGCGGGTGCGCGAGATCGTGGCGCATGTCGAGAAGGACAAGGACAACTTCAAGCGGGCGCTGGAAGGCCGGGTCGAAGCCTTCATGCGGCGCGAGGGGGATTCGATGCGGGCCGAGGACCGGTAGCGGTCAGCTGGCGCGCAGGCCCCTGAAGAACTCCCGCAGCAGTTCCGCCGAGCGTTGCTCGCCGAGGCCGGCGATCACTTCGGGCCGGTGGTGGCAGGTGGGGCTCGCGAACAGGCGGACGCCATTGTCGACGGCGCCGGCCTTGGGGTCCTCGGCGCCGTAGTAGACGCGGCGCAGCCTCGTATGGGCGATGGCGCCGGCGCACATGGCGCAGGGCTCGAGCGTCACATAGAGGTCGCAGCCGTCGAGACGGCCGGTGCCGCGCGCGGCGAGGGCGGCGCGGATGGCGAGGAACTCGGCATGGGCCGTGGGGTCGGCAAGCTCGCGCATGCGGTTGCGCTCGGCCGCGAGGACGCGGTCGCCTTCCACGATGACGGCGCCGACGGGCGCTTCACCGGCAGCGGCGGCGGCCTGGGCGAGCGCGAGGGCCTGGTCCATGGGGCTGGGCATGGGGGTGTTTAGCATCCAATGCCGGGGGCTCACACCCCACCCGCCTCGGCTATTCGGCCGATCCAGCCACTCCCCGATGGGGAGAAGAGGGTGCGCAGCACCAGAGGAGGAGGACAAGGGAGGGCCGTGCAGGTAATTTGTCCACCCAGGAGAATCGCCCTTGCCCATCCGCCAGCTGCCCGAAGACCTGATCAACCGCATTGCCGCCGGCGAAGTGGTGGAGCGGCCGGCAAGCGTGGTCAAGGAACTGGTCGAGAACGCCATCGACGCCGGGGCCAGCCGGATCGCAATCACCACGGCGGGCGGCGGACAGAGCCTCATCCGGATCGAGGACGACGGCGTCGGCATGGACGAAGCGGACCTGCTGCTGTCGGTCGAGCGGCATGCGACGAGCAAGCTCGCCGACGACGGGCTCGACGATATCCGCACCCTCGGTTTCCGCGGCGAAGCGCTGGCCTCGATCGGCTCGGTGGCGGAGCTGACGATCTCGTCGCGGCGGGCCGAGGATGCGAGCGGGCTGCGGCTTGCGGTCCGCCACGGGATCAGGTCGCGACCGGTGCCGCTGGCGATGAACCGGGGAACGATCGTCGAGGTGCGGGAGCTGTTCGCGAACGTGCCGGCGCGGCGCAAGTTCCTCAAGTCCGAGCGGGCGGAAGCGGCGGCGATCACCGATACGGTGAAGCGGCTGGCCATGGCCAACCCCGGCGTCCACTTCGTGCTCGAGGGCGCGGACCGGACGGCCTCGAACTGGCCGGGCCACGCGGGCGAAGGCGCACTGAGAGCGCGGCTCGGCGACGTGCTGGGCGCGGATTTCGGAGAGAACGCGGTCACGCTCGCGACGATCCGGCACGGCATGGTGGTGACCGGGCTCGCGGGGCTGCCGACCTATACGCGCGCCAACTCGCTGAGCCAGTATTTCTTCGTCAACGGCCGCTCGGTGCGGGACAAGGTGCTGGTGGGAGCAATCCGCGCGGCCTACGCCGATTTCGTGTTCCGCGACCGGTTTCCGGTGGTGGCGATCTTCCTCGCGATCGATCCGGCCGAGGTCGACGTGAACGTGCATCCGGCCAAGGCGGAGCTGCGGTTCCGCGACGCGGGTGCGGTGCGCGGCGCGGTGATCCGGGCGATCACCGATGCGCTGACAGCGGCGGGACACCGGGCGGCAAGCTCGGTGGCGGGGGATGTGGTGAGTGCGTTCCGGGCACCGGAGTATGCGCCGGCGGTGGAAAGGCCGGTGCCTGGAGCCGCTCCCTCCCGCACCTACGACGGGGCCCCTCCCCCGCCCCGCTGGGGGGGATATCCGACCGAAGCTCCCATGCGCTTTGCTGACTTCGCCGAGCCGAGTGCCCGGTACAACGAGCCGGTGGTCGAGGCGCCGGAGGCGTTTCCGCTGGGCACGGCACGGGCGCAGATGTTCGACAACTTCATCGTGGCGCAGAACGGTGACAGCCTGTTGCTGGTCGACCAGCATGCCGCGCACGAGCGCCTGGTCTATGAGCGGTTCAAGGCGCAGATGTCGGGCGGGCCGGTGGCCAGCCAGCTGCAGCTGATCCCGGTGGTGGTGGAGCTGCCGGAGGAAGACTGCGCGCGGCTCGAGGAAGCGGCGCCGGTGCTCGAGAAACTCGGGCTGTTCCTCGAGCGCTTCGGCGCGCGGGCGGTGGCGGTGCGCGAGACGCCGGCCCTGCTCGGGCAGCCGGACGTGGCGGGGCTGGTGCAGGACCTCGCCGATGGCCTCGCGGAATGGGACTCGACGGCGGCGCTGGCGGACCGGCTGGAAGCGATCATCGGCCGCATGGCGTGCCACGGCTCGGTGCGATCGGGGCGGCGGCTGAAGCTCGAGGAAATGAACGCGCTGCTGCGCGAGATGGAGGCGACGCCGCATTCGGGACAGTGCATCCACGGCCGGCCGACCTACGTGGAGCTCAGGAAGGCCGATATCGAGCGGCTGTTCGGGCGGACGCGATAACGGTGCACAGCGACCAGATAGACATCGATGCCGATCAGGTTGAAGCACTGATCCACGATCAGTTTCCGCAGTTGCGCGGGCAGCCGATCACCGAGCTCGGGGCCACCGGAACGGTCAATGCGATCTTCCGCATCGGCGGGGGCCATGCCGCCCGGTTTCCGCTTCAGGCGGTTGATCGCAGACTGCTCGAGGCAGAGGCGACAGCCAGTGCGGAGTTTCACGCACATTGTCCGTTTCCCAGTCCTCGACCTGTCGGACTGGGGCGGCCGGGTCACGGCTATCCGCTGGCCTGGTCGGTGCAGAGCTGGATCGAGGGCCAGGTCGCAGGGCCGTCCGGGCTGGCCGACTCGGTGGATTTCGCGCTCGACCTCGCCCGGCTGGTAGCCGCCCTGCGTGCCGTCGACACCGGGCAGCGGGTCTTCGACGGCCGGGGCCGCGGCGGAGAGCTGCGGGAGCACGATGCGTGGATGGAGGAGTGCTTCGCGCGAAGCGAGGCACTGCTCGACGTGCCACGGCTACGCGGCATGTGGGCGAGTTTTCGCGCGTTGCCGCCGGCGCGCCGCGAGGTGATGAGCCACAAGGACCTTATTCCCGGCAACCTGCTGGTGCGCGACGGGCGGCTTGCCGGCGTGCTCGATAGCGGCGGCTTCGGCCCAGCAGATGCAGCGCTCGACCTCGTCGCAGGCTGGCACCTGCTCGACCAGCAGCGGCGGGCGGTGTTTCGCGAGGCGCTGGAGGCCGACGATGTCGAGTGGCGGCGCGGGGCGGCCTGGGCCTTCCAGCAGGCCATGGGCCTGGTCTGGTATTACGAACAGAGCAACCCGACGATGAGCGCGCTGGGCCGCAGCACGCTTGCCCGGCTGATCGCGGACGAACAGTAGCTCGGCCTCACAGGGCGCGAATGAAATGCACCGCAGCCGCGCCGTACTCGCGGCGGTCGTCGAGCAGGAAGCCTTCCGGCAACGCCAGTTCCACCTCCGAGCTTTCCTCGAGGACGATGGTGGCGTCCCTCGCCAGCCAGCCACCCTGCCGCAGTGAAACGAGCGCCTGCTCGCCCAGGCCCTTGCCGTAGGGCGGGTCGAGGAAGACGAGGTTGAACGGTCCCATGGTGCCGGCTTCGCCGAGCGCGGTGGCGTCACGGCGCAGAAGCTTCGCGATGCCGGCGATGCCGAACTCCTGGATATGGTCGCGGATGATGCCGCGCGCCTCGGCACCGATATCGACAAAGACCGCGCCGGCCGCCCCCCGCGACAGGGCCTCGAGCCCCAGCGCGCCGGTGCCAGCGAAGAGATCGAGCACCTTCAGCCCGTCGAGATGCACGCCGATACGGCTCGCGAGGATGTTGAACACCGACTCGCGGGCGCGGTCGGAGGTGGGGCGGATGCTGTCGTCCGTGGGCGACAGCAGCGCCTTGCCGCGGAACCTGCCGGAAACGATGCGCACGGCCTAGCTGCGCGGCTTCCTGGGACCGCCGGGACGGTCGCCGCCGGGCCGGGCACCAGCAGGGCGGGCACCGGCAGGACGCGCACCAGCGGGGCGCGCACCCGGCTTGCTACCGAACGGCTTGCCGCCAGGCCTGCCCCCGGCCGGCTTGGCCCCGAAGGGCTTGCCACCGGGCTTGCCGGCATAGGGCTTGCGATCCCCACCCTCGCGCGGCGGGCGCGTGCCGTATGGCTTGTCGCCGAACTTGCGCGCCGGCCGATCGCCGGCTTCGGCGTTGCGCGGCGCATAGGGCTTCTTGTCGAAGCCGCCACGGGCGGGACGATCTCCACCCTCGCGCGGCGGACGGTCGCCATGCGGGCGATCGCCGAACTTGCGCGCCGGCCGATCGCCGGCCTCGGCGTTGCGCGGCGCATAGGGCTTCTTGTCGAAGCCGCCACGGGCGGGACGATCCCCACCCTCGCGCGGCGGACGGTCGCCATGCGGGCGGTCGCCGAACTTGCGCGCCGGCCGATCACCGGCTTCGGCGCTGCGGGGCGCATAGGGCTTCTTGTCGAAGCCGCCACGGGCGGGACGGTCACCATCGCGGGACGGGCGATCGCCGGGCTTGCCGCGGGGCCTGTCACCAAACTTGCCGTCCGGCCTGTCGCCGAACTTGCCACGCGGCTTGTCGCCGAAGCTGCCACGCGGCTTGTCGCCGAACTTGCCGCCGGGACGGTCGCCACCTGCCGGACGCGGGCCGCGAGCGGGAGCATCGTCGTGATGGCGCGGCCGGCCGAAATTCTTCGCCGAGGCGTCCTCTGGATCCCAGCCGCGGGCGCCGCCGCCCTCGCCGCGATCGGGACGCGGCGGCCTGACGCGGATTTCCTCCTCGCGGCCATCCTCGTGGTGGATGGTACGGATCTCGCTCGGATCGACCGGACGCGGGCGCGACGGAGCGCGGGCCGTGCGGCTGGCGTAGCGGCCGCCGGGACGATCCTGGCGCGGCAGCTCGGAGCGCGCGGCCTCGGCTTCGGCGATGGTCTGGTCGTCCTCGAAGCGGAAGCGGCTCTCGCGCGACTTGCGCGGCGAGTCCTTGAGCAGTTCGCGGCCCGGAGGGGCGGCGCGGAGCTTGGGATTGATCGGCTTCTTCTGCATGGCGACTTCGGGCATCTCGCTCTCGAAGTCGGCCCCGGCCTCCTTGGCGAGGCGCTTGCCGAGCTGCTCGCGCAGCACGCGCGCCGCCACCACCTCGACCTCGCCCTCGGCAAGGTCACCGAGCTGGAACGGACCGTAGCTGACGCGGATCAGGCGGTTGACCTGCAGGCCGAGCGCGCCGAGCACGTTCTTGACCTCACGGTTCTTGCCCTCGCGCAGGCCGAGCACGAGCCAGCTGTTCGAGCCCTGGGTGCGCTCGAGCACGGCTTCGATGGGACCGTACTTGACGCCCTCGATCTCGATGCCGTCCTTGAGGCCGTCGAGCTGCTCCTGGGTGACCGAACCGAAGGCGCGGACGCGGTAGCGGCGCAGCCAGCCGGTGGCCGGAAGCTCGAGGACACGCTTGAGGCCGCCGTCGTTGGTGACGAGCAGCAGGCCCTCGGTGTTGATGTCGAGCCGGCCGATCGAGACGACGCGCGGCAGGCCCTTGTCGTCGAGGGCCTCGAATATGGTGGGACGGCCCTCCGGGTCCTTCTCGGTCACGACGAGCCCGGCGGGCTTGTGGTAGAGCCAGACGCGGGTGCCCTGGCGCGCCGCGAGCGGCTCGCCGTCAACCTTGATCTTGTCGGAGGGGGAGACGTTGAAGGCCGGAGTCAGGACCTTCTTGCCGTTGACGGTGACGCGGCCATCCTTGATCCACCCCTCGGCATCGCGGCGGGAGCAGAGACCGGAACGGGCGATGACCTTGGCAAGGCGATCGCCGTCCAGCGGGACGGCGGAAGAATCGGACATTGGATAACTCCTGCGGGACCATGGCCAGGCGGGATTGCCCGGTGGGTCAGCGCATCTTTCGAGTTGGCGTTACTGGACCTGGGCCGAGAGGGCCTTGCGGACCTCGGGCGGGCAGGCCGTGTCGTCGAGGGGAACGAGGTCGCCGTTCGCCGCAAGGCAGACGGTGTCCTTGCCCTTGACGGTGGTGAAATACTCGTCGGGCGGAAGGTAGAGCGGCCGCGGGCCGCTTTTCATCTGCGCGGCGGTCATGCGGGCCGTGAGCTGCTTCGCCTCGGTCTCGGTGAGCGGACGGCCGCTGACCGAGCGGAGGTCGACAACGCGCGCGTTGCGCAGGCGCTTGAGGTCGGTCTCGCTGAGATTGGACGTATCGATCTGCACGGCGCTCGAGTCCTTGGGCAGGAGCTCGGCGGACTTCGTGGCCTTGGGATCGGGCGGCGGCGGCAGGGCTGCGGACTTCGGCATCACCAGCGGGCCGCGCGGGGTGACGTTCTCGCTCTTTTCTTCCCTGTCGAGCATGCCCATGCCCTTCATGGACTCGATCGCGACTTCGCGCTCGAAGGTGGCGATGTCGGTCATGGCATTGGTGCCCTCGACAGTGGTGCAGGCGCTCAGGCCCGCGCTGACGACCAGGCCGAACACCAGCAACCCGCCCCGGGACACGGCACTGAAACTGGGCCGCCGCCCGGTCTTACCACTCAGCATTGAGACTTCCCTTGTTCCCCACCTGGGCCGCCCGAAGGCGAGAGCGGCCTTATAGACCATGGAGGGCCGTAAGGCCAGATTGAGGCGCCTTTGCGATCAGCTCTTCTTCGGGCGGCCCAGGCCGACGAAATCGAGGAGCAGCAGCAACACACCCAGCGTGATCGCGACGTCCGCGATGTTGAAGATGTAGAAGCTCCAAGACTGCCAGTGAAAGTGAAAGAAATCGGCAACGGCGCCATAGAGCAGGCGGTCGATGGCGTTCGACACGGCCCCGCCGATGGCCAGCATCAGCCCGAAGCGGACGAGCGTATCGGTGGCGCGCGACCACCAGACGAACAGCGCCGCAATGGCGACAACGGCGATGCCGCCGAGGGCCCAGACCGGCAGATCGTTCAGCAGGCCGTAGGAAACGCCGGGATTCCACACCAGCACATAGTCGAAGAACCCGGTGACGGGCAGCACTTCGCCGCCGCGCCAGCCCAGCCAGTCCACCTGGATGAACTTGTGCAGCCGATCGAGGGCGAAGGCGGCGACGCCGACGGCGAGCGAAGAGACGAGGTAGGGCCGGGCCAGCTTCATCGGCAGGCTCCCCCACAACGGGCGAGGCGAAGAGGAGTCGGGAGCGCCTCCCCCTTCCTGGGGGAGACGGTGAGCGGGCTGGCCAGGAGCACCGTCCTCAGTTCCCCGCCGCCTTCAACTCGCGCATGGCCTGGGCATCGCGCAGGCTGAGGTCGGGGTACTCGGGATCGGTGCCGACCTCGGGGAGGATGCGCCAGGACCGCGCGCAGCGGTTGCCCTCGGCCCTCGCGAAGACGACGGCGACGCCGCCGACCTCGTCGAGCCGGAAGGCATCGGCCGGGCCCTCGCCCTCGATCACCTCGATGGCCGAGGTGATCGCGACCTCGGCCATGTCCGTGCCGCGAACGGCGGCGGCGAGCTTGTCGGCGGTGATGTAGACCCGGGGCGCGGCCTCGAGCGAGGCGCCGATGACCTTGTCGCGGCGGGCGATCTCGAGCGCGCCGGTGACGACCTTGCGCACCTCGCGGATGGCCTCCCACTTCTGCTCGAGCCGTTCGTCGACCCAATCTTCGGGGAGCCTCGGGAACTCGCGCAGGTGCACCGAGGAGTCGGCGCCGGGGTGCCGTTCGAGCCAGGCCTCTTCCATGGTGAAGACCAGGATGGGCGCGAGCCAGGCGGTCAGCGTGTCGAAGACGTGGTCGAGCACGGTCAGGGCGGCGCGGCGGCGGACCGACGAGATCGGGTCGCAGTAGAGCGCGTCCTTGCGGATATCGAAGTAGAACGCCGACAGGTCGATGTTCATGAAGTTGCTGAGCGCCGCGACGATGCGCTTGTAGTCGTAGGTCTCGTAGGCTTCGCGCACGAGCACATCGAGGCCCTTGAGCCGCGACAGGATCAGGCGTTCGAGCTCGGGCATGTCGCGGTAGCCGACGGTTTCCTCGGCCTTGCGGTGGGCGAGGTTGCCGATGAGCCAGCGGACGGTGTTGCGCAGCTTGCGGTAGCTGTCGACAGTGGAGTTGATGATCTCCTTGCCGATCCGGAGGTCGTCGGAATAGTCGGACTGGGCGACCCAGAGGCGCAGGATATCGGCGCCGTACTGCTTGATGACGTCCTGCGGGGCGACGGTGTTGCCCAGCGACTTCGACATCTTCTTGCCCTCGCCGTCGAGGGTGAAGCCGTGGGTCAGGACACTCGCATAGGGCGCAAAGCCGTTGGTGGCGCAGCTTTCGAGCAGGGAGGAGTGGAACCAGCCGCGGTGCTGGTCCGAACCTTCCAGGTACATGCCGGCGGGAAACTGCATGTCCGGCCACTTCTGGGGATTGCGCAGCACCCAGCTGTGGGTGGTGCCGCTTTCGAACCAGACGTCGAGGATGTCGTCGATCTTTGTCCATTCGGCCGGATCGACCGGCTGGCCACCGTGCGTGGCGCCGGCGAGGAAGCGCTCCTTGGCGCCGGGCTTGAACCAGGCGTCGGCGCCCTCTTCCTCGAAGGCCTGCCCGATGCGCTCGTTGACCATCTCGTCGACGAGGATGGCGTCGGTCTTCTCGTTGTAGAACACGGCGATCGGCACGCCCCAGGCGCGCTGGCGGGAGAGCACCCAGTCGGGCCGGTCGGCGATCATCGAGCGCAGCCGGTTCTGGCCGGCCTGCGGGTAGAAGCGCGTGGCATCGATGGCAGCAAGGGCGCGGGTGCGCAGCGTGTCGCCGGGTTTGCCGCCGATGTCGCGGTCCATGTAGACGAACCACTGCGGGGTGTTGCGATAGATGATCGGCTTCTTGGAGCGCCAGGAATGCGGATACTGGTGCTTGACGCGGCCGCGGGCGAGCATCATGCCGCGCTCGGCGAGGGCGGTGATGACGCGCTGGTTGGCGTCGCCCTTCTTGCCGGAATCGTCGATGACCCGTGCGCCATCGAGGCCGGGAGCGGCGGCGGTGTAGAAGCCGGCGTCGTCGACGGTGAAGGGGATGGCGGTGTCGATGCCCAGGTCCTGGAGGTGGCGGGCCGAACTCATCCAGATCTCGAAGTCGTCGAGGCCGTGGCCCGGCGCGGTGTGGACGAAGCCAGTGCCGGTGTCGTCGGTGACGTGCTCGCCATCGAGCAGCGGCACCTCGAACTCGTAGCCGCCGCCGAGGCCACGCAGGGGGTGGTGCGTGGAGACGATGTTGGCGCAATCGACGTCGTGCAGGCGCACGAAGCGCTCGACCTTTGCCTTTGCCAGCGTCTCCTCGGCGAGCTTGTCGGCGAGGACGTATTTCTCGCCCTTCGCAGCCCAGTTGCCTTCGGGGGCGGCGGTGACCTCATAGAGGCCGTAGCTGATCCTGCTCGAGTAGGAGATGGCGCGGTTGGCCGGGATGGTCCAGGGGGTGGTGGTCCAGATGACGACATAGGAGGAGCCGAAATCCTCGAACGAGCCGGTGCCGAAGGCGCCGTTGGCCGAGGCGATCGGGAACTTCACCCAGATCGCGTCGGACTCGTAGTCCTGGTACTCGATCTCGGCTTCGGCGAGCGCGGTGCGCTCGACCACCGACCACATGACGGGCTTACTGCCGCGATAGAGCTGGCCGGAGGCGGCGACCTTCATCAGCTCGCGGGCGATCTGCGCTTCGGCGTCGAAGCTCATGGTGAGGTAGGGGTTGGACCAGTCACCGAGGATGCCGAGCCGCTTGAACTCCTCGCGCTGGGTATCGACCCAGTACTGCGCGAACGAGCGGCACTCGTTGCGGAACTCGTTGATCTCGACGTCGTCCTTGTTCTTGCCCTTGGCCCGGTACTGCTCCTCGACCTTCCACTCGATGGGCAGCCCGTGGCAGTCCCAGCCCGGCACGTAGGCCGAGTTGTAGCCGAGCATGGTCTTGGACCGGCTCACGAGGTCCTTGAGGATCTTGTTGAGCGCGTGGCCGATGTGGATGTTGCCGTTGGCGTAGGGCGGGCCGTCATGCAGCGTGAACAGGGGCTTGCCCTGCCCGGCGGCGCGCTGGCGGCCATAAATGTCCATGTCTTCCCAGCGCTTCAGCCAATCCGGCTCGCGCTGCGGCAGGCCCGCGCGCATGGGGAACTCGGTCTGGGGCAGGAAGAGCGTCGCGCTGTAATCGGTATCCGCGCCGCTCGAAAGGGTGTCGTTCATCGTCATCGATCGATGTTCAAGGGAAGTTGCGGGCTTGTAGCAAGCGAGGGGCTTGGGTTCCAGTGCAAATGGCGAGGGCCGGAGCGTGGGCCACCCCCACCCTCATTCCCTCCCCACAAGGGGGAGGGAGGCGCAAGAACTGAAGCTGCAGTCGTCTCCCTCCCCCTTGTGGGGAGGGTGGCCTACGCTCGAATGTCAGCGATCAGCGGAAGTAGCCGAGCTTCTGGTCCAGCTCGGAGACGGGCAAGGTCGCCTGGAGGATGTGGCGGGCCTGGGTTGCGTCGCGATTGACGGCGGCGATCAGCTCGTCGAGGCCGCGGAACTTCTCCTGGCCGCGGACGGTGCCGAGCAGCGCCACTTCCAGCGTCTCGCCGTAGATGTCCTCGTCGAAATCGAAGATCCAGGTCTCGAAGGGCGGACGCTCGTTGTTGAACATCGGCTTGCCATAGCTGGCGACGCCATCGAGCAGGCGGCCGTTGAGCTTGGCGCGCACGGCGTAGACGCCCTGCATGAGCCCGAAGCCGGTGGGCGTTGCGACATTGGCGGTGGGAAAGCCGAGCTCCCTGCCCCGCTGGTCGCCCTTCACCACGACGCCCGAGAGGAACCAGTGGTAGCCGAGCAGCTGGGCGGCGCCGGCGACGTCGCCTTCGCCCAGGAGGTTGCGGATGCGGGTGGACGAGATGTGGTCGTCGCCCTCGTCCAGCATGGCAAGGATCTCGACGTCGAAACCGTGGCGCTGGCCGGCATCCTTGAGGAAGGCGGGCGTGCCCTTGCGCTGGTAGCCGAAGTGGAAATCGGCCCCGACCTCGACGCCGCGCACGTTCAGCGCGCCGACGAGGAAGCGGGTGACGAAGTCCTCGGCCTCGATCTGGCTGAACTGCAGCGAGAAGGGCATGACGACGATGCCGTCGAGCCCCAGCGCCTCGGCGATCTCCGCCTTCTGGTCGGCATGGGTGAGCCGGAACATGAAGGGAGCGGGGGCGAAGACGTCGCGCGGGTGCGGCTCGAAGGTGAGCATCAGGGCCGGAACGCCGGCGGCGGCCGCCCGGGCCTTGAGGCCGCGGAAGACATGCTGGTGCCCGCGGTGGCAGCCGTCGAAATTGCCGACCGCGACCATGGCGCCCTTGAGATTGTCGGGGACCTGGTCGAGGCCCGCCAGCCGAATGAAGGTCAAGTTCCCACCCGCGCTTTGCAGTGAAGGCGATATGGCAAGAAAGGGGCAGGATGGCAAGGCGACCACGGGGGTGGCGGGTATGCGAAGGGCGCAGGAGGGGATGGCGGAGGCCATCCCGGCCGCAGTTTCGCCCTCGTTGCCCCTGCTACCAGGCCAGCTTGGGCATGAAGCCGACGACGCTGGCGCCGCTCGGCTCGACGAGGCGGCGGACGGCGTCGGGGTCGACATTGCCGAAGGCGTCGAGTTCGGCGGCGTGGATCGAGCCGGTGATGAACAGCAGGTCGAGCCCGGCTCCGGCGGCGCCGATGGCGTCGGTGCGCACCGAGTCGCCGATGGCGAGAATGCGGGACCGGTCCAGTGCGCGGCCGGCGGCCTTCTCGGCGAGGCGCAGGGCCTCGGCATAGATCGGCTTATAGGGCTTGCCGACCATGATGATCATGCCGCCACGCGCCTCGTAGAGATCGGCCAGCGCGCCGCCGCAGTAGATCAGGCGATCGCCATGCTCGACGATGCGATCGGGATTGGCGGCGATCAGCGGCAGGTTGCGGTGCAGCCAGCCGGTGATGCGGTCGTTGTACATGTCGGGCGTGTCGTCGTCGGTCTCGAGGTCGGTGACGACGACGGCCTTCGCCGCTTCGGCCGGCCCCAGCGTGATGTCGAGACCTTCGAACAGGCTGTCGTTCTCCCGCGGCGGGCCGACATAGTGCACGGTCTTGCCGCGGTACTCCTCGAGGATGACGCGGGTGGCGTCGCCCGAAGTCACCACGTCGTCATAGGCGTCGCGGGGGACGCCGAAGCCATCCATCATGGCGATGATCGGGCCCTTGGGGCGCGGCGCGTTGGATATGAGGACGACGCGTCCGCCCTGGCGGCGGTAGGCGACCAGCGCCTCGACGGCGCCCGGATGGGCGCGCACCCCGTTGTGGACGACGCCCCAGATGTCGCTCAGCACAACATCATAGCGCGTGGCGATGGCGCCCAGTCCTGCAAGTGCGTGCATAAAGATCAAGTCCCGTGGTGGTTCAGGCCTGCCGGCGCTCCGACGGGCGCGTCCGCTCGACCACGAGGTCCGCGCGCACCGGACCCGGCCGGCCTACATGCGGTCCCTGTACCAGCCCGATGCCGTCCTCGAACAGACTCAACAGCTGCTGCTCGTCGATCGTGCCGGTGGCGCAGAGCTCGATCTCGAAGCGCCGCGCATAGGGGGCGACGTCGGCGGTGTGGAAATCGGTGAAGGCTTCCGGCCCGGTGAGGAAGCGCGTGGCGTCGAAGCGCACGGCGGAGAAGCCGAGCCCCTGCAGCTCGGCAAAGTCGAGCCGGAGCGAACTCGAATCGACGAGGACGAAGCCGACGCCGGCCTTGCGGAAGTCGCCCAGCGCGCGCTTTTCGAGGGGCGCCAGCGCCTTGAACTGGGCGTGGGTGACGGCAAAGGACAGGGACGCGGCGATGGCCTGGTTGGCACCGAGCGTGGCGTTGACGAGGTCGAGCGACTTGCGGTCGGTGATGGTGGGGCGGCTGAGCGGCACGAAGAGGTGCGTCGGCTCGCCCGAGGTCCGCGCGCGGCGCGCGATGGTGACGGCCTCCTCGAGCGCCAGCGCCTCGATGCGGCGGACCAGGTCCTCGCCGCCCCGCCGCGGCATGAAGTCGAGGGCGTCGGCAAGCCCGCCCGCATCCAGCATGAGGCGCGGCACGAGGTCGTAGCCGACCGGGCGGCGCGACGGCAGCGCGACGACGGGCTCGATGTGGAAGACGAGGCGATTCTGGTCGAGCGCGGCGCGCAGCTCGGCCTCGGGAATCAGGGGCTCGAGGAAAAGTTCATCCTCGTCGGGCGGCGCATCGGCAGGCTGGGCGGCCACGGCCCGGCGGACCGGGGCATCGTCGCTGCGGCGCGCCTCCTCGAACTCGGCGAGGGCTTCGGCGAGCTGGCGCGTGACGGTGCCGAGGACGGAGATGTCGGCCTCGATGCTCTCGAGCCGGCTGCCGACATTGGCATCGGTGATGGCGTTGACGCGCTGGCTCAGCACCTGGCCGGCCCTGGCGTCGGTGGACAGGAGCCGCGCCAGATCCTCGACGGCGCGCTCCAGCCGGGCCTCGGAACGCCGGCGCAGACGCCGCTCCATGAGCATGACGGCCACCGCCCCGAAGGCGATGGCGGTGACGAAAGCCTCGATGGGCGAGAAGGTCAGCCCGAAATAGGCGGCAGCAGCAACGCCGAGCGCGGCCACCGCGATGAAAATGTAGACGAGGCCTTGCACGTGTACTCGTGCTCCCAGTTTGGCGGGATTCGACACCCGGTGTCTTAGCATCGGGGGCAGGCGGCAGAAAGGCGCAGCCGCGCCTCAGCTGTGGCAAACCCGTTGCGCGTGCGCGCCTACGTCGCCAGGCGGACGATGCCGGGAACGGTTTGTTTACCCAGATCGTCAACACTCCGTTCAGCACGCTCGCGCTCGAGGACCGTTGGAATGCCTGCCGCCGGACAGGAGATCGCTGCCCGCATCCTGCTTGTCGACCACGACATGGCGGGCTGCGGCGTATTGATCGACGCGCTGGACAGCTGCTTCGTCCGCGCGCCCGAGATCGTCGTGGCGGGCACCGGACGCGAAGCGGCCGAACGGCTGCGCGGCAGCTTCTACGACCTCCTCCTCGCCGATCTCTCGACGCTCAGGGACCTCTCGGCGGAAGCCGACGAGGCGGTGGCGCGGCTCGCGCGACTGTCGCAGGGCGCGCTGCTGGTAACGCTGTCGGACGGCGGCTCGGTATCGGCCACGCTGGCGGCATTGCAGGCCGGTGCGCACGAGCACATCACCCGCCCGATCGAGACGCAGGCGCTCGCGGCACGGCTCGACGAACTGGCGCAGCGCCATGCGCGGCCGGTGGCGGCGGCGTTCCGCGGGCAGGCCGAACGGGACCGGCTGGCCGCGCTGATCGACGCCTCGAACCAGTTGCAGACCGTGCTGGATTTCGTCGCCCGGGACCTGCCGGGGAGCGCCGAACACCTCGAGGGCGTCGCCCGGCGGATCCTCTCCATGTTCGACGGCACGCAAGAACGCCCGGCCGAGCCCCCTGCCCCCGAGGCCCTGCGTCCGGCCGTGCTGCCGATGTGGCGGCAGGAGCAGCGCATCATCGAGGATGCGATCGCGAGCTTCGGCGGCAACATCGCGCTCGCCGCACAGGCATTGGAGCTGAGCCCCTCCACCATCTACCGCAAGCGGCAGGCCTGGGCCGAGATGGAAGGCACGAAGGGCGCCGCCTGAGGCCGCGCCCTGTCCGAAGCCCTGGTCAGCCCTTGGCGAGCTTGTCGCGCATCTTCTTGGCGGTGGCGAAGGCCTTGGCCTCTTCGCCCAGGGCCGAGCCCTTCTTGACCACGTTGCCCTCGGCGTCGACGAGCGACCAGTCCCACTTGGTGTTGGGACCGACGCCACCTGTCCGGCGGAGCTTGATTTCGAGTTCTGCGCTTACCGCCATGTGAATACCTTTGTAACCGAGTAGTTGAAGACAACGCTCATCAGCACGCCAAGCAGGCCGGCGACATAGAACTGGCCATCGAAGGCGTAGATCCAGCTGGCCACCGACACGTTGGCCAGCGCACCGATCGAACAGACGGCGTAGAAGGTCAAGAGGCCAGTGAACCAGCGCGCGCCGCGCAGCTTCTTGTTGGCGTAGGTCAGCTCGTTGTTGGCGACGAAATTGAACGTCATGGCGATGACCGTGGCGAGCGTCTGGGACCAGACGAAATCGAGCCCGGCCCACTCGTGCGCCAGCAGGAGCGTGCCCATGTGGACGACGACGCCGAAGCCGCCGACGAGCCCGAACAGGAGGAAGCTCGTGGGCAGCATGCCGCGGCTCAGCTTGGAAACGACGAGGCCGAGGAACTGCACGACGACGAGCGAGCTCATTTTGCTCTCGCCGGCGTGGCGCGGCCGGAAGGTGTAGGGCACCTCCCCGATCTGCAGTTCCCTGCCGTGCAGCGCGTGGAAGCGGCCGGCCGAGACGATGATGTCGAGCAGGATCTTGAAGCCTTCCTCGCTGAGCGAGGGCGCGATCTCGTCGAAGAGGTCGCGGCGCATCAGGAAGAAGCCGCTCATCGGGTCGGAGAGGCTCTTGCCGGTGACGAGGCGGGATAGCCGGGTGGCGAGGCGCGAGCCGGCCTCGCGGGTCCTCGACAGGCCCTCGCCGACGCTGCCCTCGGCACTGTAGCGGGTGCCGACGACGACATCGTCACCGGCGATGGCCTTCTGGAGCATGGCGGGAAGGATGGTCTCGTCATGCTGCAGGTCGGCATCGATGACGGCGAAGTATGGCGCCGAGGACGCGAGGATGCCCTCGATCACCGCCGAGCTGAGGCCGCGGCGGCCGATCCGCCGGATGGCGCGCACATTGGGATGCACCCGGGCCATGTCGCGCACGACCTCGGCCGTGCCGTCGGGGGAGTTGTCGTCGACGACGATGAACTCGAAGGGAATGCTGCCGAGCGCGGCGGTGACCTTTTCATAGAGCAGGCCGACATTGTCGCGCTCGTTGAAGCTCGGGACAATGATGGCAAGCTCGGGCGCCACCCATGCCTCGGGCGCGCGCTTGTGCGGCTGGGGATCGAACTCGACGACGCTCACGTCTGCTCCGATGTGCGAGTTTATTGAGATGAAGTCACGACGGTGGCCGGCACGTTATCATGGCGGCAGTTTACGGTTTCTGTCGGCACCCTGAACGTGTCATTTCGATGCCCGTTGCATGCGCCTGCCGCATGCCCCGCTGCTCCAGGGCTATGGGTTAGGCTCAACTTGACTCCCCGTGCCCCTCCTCCTATATCCCGCTCCAGCTGATTAGCACTCCTCTTGGCTGAGTGCTAACAGTCACGAAATTGTTGAGGCTGATAGGAGCAAACATGGCTTTCCGTCCCCTGCACGACCGCGTGGTCGTCCGGCGTGTCGACAGCGAAGAGAAGACCGCTGGCGGCATCATCATTCCCGATACCGCCAAGGAAAAGCCCTCCGAGGGCGTGATCGTCTCGGTCGGCCCCGGCGCTCGTGACGAAGCCGGCAAGCTGGTTCCGCCGGACGTCAAGGAAGGCGACCGCGTCCTGTTCGGCAAGTGGAGCGGCACCGAGGTGAAGCTCAACGGTCAGGATCTCCTGATCATGAAAGAGTCCGACATCATGGGCGTGATCACCGCGTAAGGCATTCGCCGCGCACGGTTTTCCCCTCTGTTTCCACGTAAGGAGCGCCTCCAATGGCAGCTAAAGACGTAAAGTTCTCCACTGACGCCCGCGACAAGATGGTCCGCGGCGTCAACATCCTGGCCAATGCGGTGAAGGTCACTCTCGGTCCCAAGGGCCGCAACGTGGTGATCGACAAGTCGTTCGGCGCCCCGCGCATCACCAAGGACGGCGTCACCGTCGCCAAGGAGATCGAGCTCGAGGACAAGTTCGAGAACATGGGCGCACAGATGCTGCGCGCCGTGGCCTCCAAGACCAACGACATCGCCGGCGACGGCACCACCACTGCGACCGTTCTGGGCCAGGCCATCGTCAACGAGGGCATCAAGCTCGTCGCTGCTGGCATGAACCCGATGGACCTCAAGCGCGGCATCGACCTCGCCGTCGAGGAAGTCGTGGGCAACCTCAAGGCCCGCGCCAAGAAGATCACCTCCTCGGGCGAAGTCGCCCAGGTCGGAACCATCTCGGCCAATGGCGAGAAGGCGATCGGCGAGATGATCGCCAATGCCATGCAGAAGGTCGGCAACGAGGGTGTCATCACCGTCGAGGAAGCCAAGACCGCCGATACCGAACTCGACGTCGTCGAGGGCATGCAGTTCGACCGCGGCTATCTCTCGCCCTATTTCGTCACCAATGCCGAGAAGATGACCGCCGTGCTCGAGGATCCCGTGATCCTGCTGCACGAGAAGAAGCTCGCGAACCTGCAGTCGATGCTGCCGATCCTGGAAGCGGTCGTGCAGAGCCAGCGCCCGCTGCTGATCATCGCCGAGGACATCGAGGGTGAAGCCCTTGCCACCCTCGTGGTCAACCGCCTGCGCGGCGGCCTCAAGGTCGCGGCCGTCAAGGCCCCGGGCTTCGGTGATCGCCGCAAGGCCATGCTCGAAGACATCGCCATCCTGACCGGTGGCCAGGTGA
>JAEYZJ010000008.1 GCA_023430705.1 Pseudomonadota bacterium
GACCCGGTCGACACGGTCGGCGCCGGCGACACCTTCTGCGGCTACCTCGCGGCCGGCCTCGACCATGGGCTCGACCTCGAGGCCGCGATGCGCCGCGCCGCGGTGGCCGCGAGCCTCGCGGTGCTGAAGCCGGGGGCGCAGCCGGCCATTCCCCATGCTGCGGACGTCGAGCAGGCGCTCGGCCGCTAGTTCCGGCGCAGCCCGGCCTCGTAGTTCCGCAGCATCGGCTCGAGGTGGTCCTCGAACAGCAGGCCCGGGGTTTCGGCCAGCGCTGCCGGGTAGGCGGCTTCGGCGGCCAGCGACAGGCCGAGGAAGGCGATGAGGCCCTCGGCCGCGCCGGGGGCGGCGAAGCGGTAGTGGCCGCTCTCCAGCCTCGCGAGCAGCGTCTTCTTGGAGGCGATCATCCTGGCGGTGACGCCCTCGCCATTGCTCATCGAGGTCGTGAGCTTGATGTAGTCGTGCTGCGGCGTGCCCAGGTAGTGGACCGTTTCGGCCGTGCGCCACAGCTGCATCAGCAGCTCGAGATCGGTCATGTTGGTGAGGTTGAGGTCGTAGCGGGCATCGCACCGGCGGCGGTCCCATACGATCATCGAATCCATCGACAGGCTGACGAACTTGTAGGCCCCGGGGGCAAGCTGCCGGTCCGGCCCGTCGCCGACGAGGCGCAGCGGCCGGTATTGCTCGTCCATGACATCGAGGGCGCTCGAGACGATCGGCGCGTCGGCCAGCGCCCTGACGGCCAGTTCGAGCTTTTGCGGCTTCAGCCGGTCGTCGGCATCGAGGATGGCGGCATAGGGCGTATCGATGCGGTCGAGGGCGAGGTTGCGGGCGCGCGAGGCCCCGGCGGCGACCCGTCCGGTGGACAGGAACCGCAGGCGGGAATCGGCCAGTCCGGCCTGCCCGAGCAACTCCTCGTAGTCGGTTCCGTCATCGGTGATGATCCAGGCCTGCCAGTCCTCGAAGGTCTGCGCGAGGACCGATTTCACAGCTTCGCTTATGAACCGTTCGGCCTTGTAGGCGGGGATGATGACCGCCACCGTCTGCTGAGCCAATGGCCAATACTCCTCGGGCCGCAACGGCCTTGATACGTCAATATGATAGACCCATATCACGGGTACGAAGCGGTGCCACTGAAACTCGGGCCGCTCCACGAACCGTTGCTTTGAACAAGGACGATCGGATGTCGCGCGTCTCCATGTTTTCGGCGCCCTTCCTGCTCGGCTTCGATGCCTTCGAGGAACGCATCGACCGGCTCAGCAGAGGGGCCGATGGATACCCGCCCTACAATATCGAGCGCACTCTCGACCACGAGGGCACGGAGACCTTCGTCATTTCCATCGCCGTCGCCGGGTTCGGCCAGGCCGATCTCGACGTGACAGTGGAGGATGCACAGTTGCTCGTGCGCGGGCGACAGCAGGACGATGCGACACGCCAATACCTGCACCGCGGCATCGCCGCGCGGCAGTTTCAAAGGAACTTCCTGCTCGCCGAAGGCATGGTGGTCAAAGAGGCCGAACTGCGGAACGGGATGCTGATCATATCAGTTGTCCGTCCAAAGGCCGAAAAGATTGCCCGCCGGATCGAGATACGTTCTGCCTAGAAAGGGGAACATGAAATGCAAGAAAACAGACATCAGCCTAGCGACAATCCCCTCCGGAACCTGACTGAAGCCCAGTTCATGGCGCTCGGCGGCAATGCCGTGGTCTATGTGAAGCACCTCAAGGGCGCGGAGATGGGACCGATACTTCCCGGCGCCGAATTCGATGAGTCGACCGACTTCCATATCGTGGTTTCTGCCGACGGCTCGCCCCTCATGGTCGGGGACAGCGAAGAGGCCGTCGAGGAATGGCTGAGCGACAAGTCCTTCGGGATCGTGACGCTGCACTGAGCCGGGTCAGGCGCGGGCCTCGCGCCACCACTTCAGCACCCGCATGGCGCGCAGGGTCACCCATCTGGAAGGCTGGTCCTGCCCCTCGTCGATAGCGAACCAGACCCGGCCCGGCAGCATGCGGTCGAGCACCCAGCGTCCGTCCGGCCTCCGTCGCTCCTCGACATGCGCAATGGCTTGCCCGCATCGCGGATCCGGCCCGCTCCCGTCCAGCAGTGCCGCCGCCCGAAAGTAGTCGAGCGCCCGCAGGACGTCGTAGCGCCAGCGGCTGGGGTGGGTGAAGGCGAGGAACTGCGGATCGGCGACCTCCCCGGTGCCGAGGCGGCGGAAGAGATGCCGCGCGAGCAGATAGGCCTCGCCCGACCGCCGCGCCTCGCGCGAGGCTGCCGTGCCGCCGGTGGCGCGCTCGAACTCCAGCAGGCCCTCGAGGACGTTGATCGTGGTGGCGAAGGAGGACCGCAGCGAGCCGTTGGCCCGCTCGCAGTTCCAGCCCCCGTCGGCCTGCCGCTGGCCCACGAGCCGGGTCACGATCGGGGCCACGTCGACGCCGAAATAAGCGCCGTCGGCGACCGTGCGGCCGTTGATGCACTCCTCGACCTCGCCGTCCCAGAACGGCTGGCCGCCTTCGTCCCAGCGCGAATTCTCCCCGACGAGGGCCACGGTGCGCCGGGCCGCGGGGCTTTCGGGATCGAGGCCGAACTCCCGCAACTGCGTGAGGGTGAAGCAGGTGGCGGTCCACGGCTGGCCGACGTCCTGCCACTCCGCCCACTCGAAGCCGGCCGGCAGGAAGGCGCCCCCGGCCCACTGGCCGTCGGCGTCCTGATGCGAAAGCAGGCGGGCGCCCCAGCCGGTGGTGGCGACCCGGGCGCGCTCGGCGCGCCATTCCGATTCGGGCAGGTCGAGCAGGTCGCGCATGACCTGCCAGCGGATCGCGGGGTCGGCGTCGAGCAGCCACTCGATCACCGGCGCCGCCATCGCGTTCCTCAGGCGGCCTGGGTCTGCGCCAGCGACTGCGTCAGGATGCTGTAGAGGGCCCCTGCATCGTCGGTATCGCGCAGTTGCGCCACGACCGTGTCGGTGCGCAGCAGGCGCGCGACGCGGGCGAGGGCCTTGAGGTGGTCGGCACCGGCCCCGAGCGGCGCCAGCAGCATCATCACGATGTCGACCGGCTGGTCGTCCACCGCCTCGAAGTCGATCGGCGTGGTCAGCTTGGCGAACACCGCCGTCACGGAGCTGAGGCCGGCGAACTTGCCGTGGGGAATGGCGATGCCGTTCCCCAGGCCCGTCGAGCCCAGCAGCTCCCGCTCGTTCACGGCCTCGAAGATCGATGCCGCGCTCTGTCCGGTCACCTTTGCGGCGCACTCGGCAAGCTTTAGCAGCACCTCGGACTTCGACTTTGTGCCCGAGCAAACAATCACGGCCTCCTCCGTGAGAATATCAGCCAAATCCATCAAGAAGTTCCTATCGTGGATGCGGAGAGGACGCGCTCTTCCGGAGCCCTAGTTCGGCTTGAGGGCCGGGTCGATCCAGCCAATATTGCCGTCGGCGCGGCGGTAGACCACATTTAGGCCACCATGTCCAGCATGCCGGAATACGACCACTTCCGCCTGTGTGAGATCAAGCTGCATCACCGCTTCGCCCACAGACATCTGCCTCAGGCTCGAGGTGGCTTCGGCGATGACGGCCGGGGCGTAGTCCTCGGCCAGCTCCGTGTCCTCGGGGGCGGCGAGCACGTAGGAGGGCGCTTCCTCCTCGCTGCCGCCGGTGTGCTTGCGGTGCGCCTTGAGCTTGCGGTTGTAGCGCCGCAGGCGCTTCTCGATCGTCTCGGCCATCAGCTGGTAGGCCGAGATCGGGTCGCCGCCATAGGCGCTGGCCCGCAGCATGGCGCCCGAGTCGAGGTGCACGATGCACTGGGCGCTGAAGCCCGAGCCCTCGGGCTCCAGGGTCATGTGGCCGTCGTAGTTGCCGTCGAAATACTTTTTCACGACCGTGTCGAAATGTCCCTGCGCCTTGGACCGCAGAGCATCCCCGACATCCATGTTCTTTCCCGAAACACGCAAGCTCATGGAGGTCCTCTCTTGTCATTGCTGGTCGCCACCGGCGCCCACGACGAGAGGTGAGCCCTCCGGCGGAGGGGAGTCTAGACCGCCCCCACCGATGGAGCAATGCGGAGGATGCCGTTAGGTTGCGGGCTGGCGCGCAGCCAGCATGGCGCGCTTCTGCCGACGGCGGATGACGGAGGAGGGGATGTTCATGCCCTCGCGGTATTTTGCCACGGTGCGGCGGGCGACCTCGATCCCCTTTTCCCGGTGCAGCAGCTCCGCGATGGTGTCGTCCGAGAGGATGTCCGCCGGCTGCTCGGCCTCGATCAGCTGCCTGATGCGGTAGCGTACCGCCTCGGCCGAGTGGTCGTCCCCGCCGGTGGACGAGCCGAGCGCGGTGGTGAAGAAATACTTCATCTCGAACAGGCCGCGCGGCGTCGAGACGTACTTGTTCGAGGTGACGCGGCTCACCGTCGACTCATGCATCTCGATGGCGTCGGCGACGACCTTGAGCGTCATCGGCCTGAGATGCGTGATGCCGTGGACGAGGAACCCGTCCTGCTGCTTCACGATCTCGGCGGTGACCTTGAGGATGGTCTGGGCCCGCTGGTCGAGGCTCTTGGCCAGCCAGTTGGCGGTGGCGAGGCAATCGGTGAGGAAGGTCTTTTCGGCCGTGTCGCGGGTCTTGCGGGTGACCGAGGCGTAGTAGGTGCGGTTGACGAGGATGCGCGGCAGGACCTCGGAATTGAGCTCGATCTGCCACTCCCCGCCCGGACCGGGCCTGACATAGACGTCCGGCACCACCGATTCGACCGGACCCGACTCGAAGGCGCGGCCGGGCCTGGGGTCGAGCTGGCGCAGCTCGCCCAGCATGTCGACGAGGTCCTCGCGGTCGACGCCGACGACGCGCAGCAGCGCGGCCATGTCGTGGCTCGCGACCAGCTCCAGGTTGTCGAGCAGCCGCTGCATCAGCGGATCGAGCCGGTCCTTCTCGCGCAGCTGGATGGCGAGGCACTCGCGCACGTCGCGGCCGAACACCCCGATCGGATCGAGCGTCTGCAGCCGGGCCAGCACGGCTTCGACCAGCGCGAGCGGCGCGCCCAGCTGGGCGGCGACGAGCTCGAGCTCGACCGCGAGGTAGCCGGCCTCGTTGAGGCTGTCGATGAGGAACTGCGCGATCAGCCGCTCCGCCGGATCGGCGATGATCAGCCCGGCCTGCGCCGCGAGGTGGTCGGCAAGGGTGGGACGGGCGGCGACGAACTGGTCGATGTCGGCGGCCTCGCCATCGCCGCCGCCGCGTTCGCCCCAGGGCTGCGCGTCGGTGATGCGGTCGGGGCCCGCCTGCTCGGGAAAGACGTTCTCGACCTCGGTGTCGTAGCCATTGGCGATCGAGTCGGCCGACTGGATGCGCTCGGAGAAATCAACCGTGTCCTCGGCCGCGTTCAGCTCCGTCGCGCGTTCGGGCAGCTCGCCCGCTTCGGTCTCGGCCGGCTCCGCCCCGTCCTCGCGCTCGAGCAGCGGATTGCGCAGCAGTTCCGCTTCCACGAAGGCGTTGAGTTCGAGGTGGCTGAGCTGCAGCAGCCGGATCGACTGCATCAGTTGCGGTGTGAGCGTCAGGCTTTGGCTCTGGCGAACCTCAAGCCGCGGCGACAAGGCCATCCCGCCTTACTCCCAGGCACGAAAATCAGGCTTCCCGCCCTCACCTTGCACATTCGGGGCAGGGAGGGCAAGAAGCGTGCCAAGCCTCAGCTGTCGAAGGTATCGCCCAGGTAGACGCGCCGCGCCTCGGGGTCGGCGGTGATGACCTCGGGCTTGCCCTGGATCATCACGCGGCCCTCGTGGATGAGGTAGGCGCGATCGACCAGCGACAGCGTGTCGCGCACCGAATGGTCGGTGATGAGCACGCCGATGCCGCGCTGGGTGAGCTGGCGGACGAGCCCCTTGACCTCGCCCACCGCGATCGGATCGACGCCGGCGAAGGGCTCGTCGAGCAGCATGAAGACCGGATCGGCGGCGACCGCCCGGGCGATCTCGACGCGCCGCCGCTCGCCGCCCGAAAGCGACATGGCGTTCGATTTCGCGATGTGCCGGATGTGGAACTCCTCGAGCAGTTCATCGAGCCGCCTCAGGCGCTCGGCGCGCCGCGGCACGTGGCCCTCGAGCACGGCGAGGATGTTGCCCTCGACGCTGAGCCCGCGAAAGATCGAGCTTTCCTGCGGCAGGTAGCCGATGCCGAGCCGCCCGCGCTGGAACAGCGGCAGGTTGGTGATCGGCCGCCCGTCGAGCAGGATCGTGCCCCGGTCGGGTTTCACGAGCCCCATGATCATGGTGAAGACGGTGGTCTTGCCCGCCCCATTCGGACCGAGCAGGCCCACCGCCTCGCCGCGCCGCACGGCGAGACTGACGTTCTCGACGACGGTGCGTTTGCCGAACCGGCGGTTGAGCCCGTGGGCGACGAGCCAGCCGGTCTGGTCGACGCCGCCCGCTGCGATGCCATCGGTCATTGCGGGGTGAACACCCCGGTGACGCGCCCGCCCTGGCCGCCCTTGAAGGTCGAGGTCTGGCTGGCAAGGTTGATGGTCAGCTCCGGCCCGCTGACCTGCCCCTGGGCATTGAGCACCCTGACATTGTCGGTGAGCTTGAGGATCTGCGTCAGCGGATCGAACGTGGCGCGTCCGCCCGTCGCCTCCTGCGCCGCCGTCTTGATGCGCACGGCGCCCGTCGCGGTGATGCTGTCGATGTCGTTCTCCCCGCCCTCGCCGTAGATCACCACAACCTTGTCGGCCCAGATGGTGAGGCCGGTGCGGTCGATGACGACGCTGCCGGTGAACGTGCCGGCATTGCTGGCCTGGTCGAGGGTGAAGTTGTCCGCCGTGATCTTGACCGGCTCGGCCGCCAGCGCCGGAGCGCCGGGCAGCAGGGCGAGGACGGCGAGGGCGAGGGGTGCAAGGATGAGGAGGATGCGTCGCTTCATTGCTGTTCGCCCGGGGTCATCGTCAGGTTCACCGTCACGTCCTCGAAGCTGTAGAGCCCGGACTTGTGGTCGTAGCTCATGCTGGCGGCGTCGAGGGTGGAGCCGTCCGCGAGCCGCACATGCACGTCGCCGCTCGCCGTCATCTTCCACGCCATGAGGTCGGCGAAGATCCCCTCGATCGTGCCCTCGAGCCCGTCCGTCCCCGACACATAGGTCGTGCCCGGTACGTTGAGAAGCTGGTTCGAGGTCTGGAACTGGGCCGCGTCCGAGCGCGCCGTCAGCGTGGCGCCGGCCGGTGGCGACATGGTGAGCTGCGCCTCGGTCATGTCGATGATGTCGGTCTGGGCGGCCGACACCCGCGCGGTCTCGGCCGTCACCGTGAAGCGGGTGCCGTCCTGCCCGGTCGAGGTCAGCTGCGGCGTCTGCACCACGAGGTTGTCGCGATCGATGCGGATGTCGGCAAAGCCGAACCGGTGGGCCAGGGCGTCGAGCGCCATGGCCCCGATGATGAACGCGAGGATCGCCGCGCCGGCGAGCGGCACGACCCAGCGCAACACCGCCACCACCCGGTTGCGCCGCGCGAGCCGGCGGTAGAGCCACTCGCGCGTGTCGGTGGGGGCGGCGACTGCTGCCATCAGCTGTGCGCGAAGATGTCCGTCTCGTCCCAGCCCATCAGGTCGAGGTCGATCCGGTGCTTGAGGAACTCGAAGCACGCCGCCGCGAGCTCGGTCCGCCCCTCGCGCCTGAGCATGCGGTCGAGGTGGCGCTTGACGTCGTGCAGGTAGAGGACGTCGGAGGCAGCATAGTCGAGCTGTGCCTCCGAGATCTTCTCGGCCCCCCAGTCCGAGCTCTGCTGCTGCTTGTTGAGGTCGATGTTGAGCAGTTCGCGCACGAGATCCTTGAGCCCGTGCCGGTCGGTATAGGTGCGCACCAGCCGCGAGGCGATCTTGGTGCAGTAGACCGGCCCGGTGACGATGCCGAAGCGGTGCTTCAGCACGGCCATGTCGAAGCGCGCATAGTGGAAGATCTTGGTGACGCCGGGGTCGGACAGCAGCTTCGTCAGGTTCGGCGCCTCGGTGAGGTCGGCCGGGATCTGCACGACATCGGCGCTGCCGTCGCCGGGTGACAGCTGCACCACGCAGAGCCGGTCGCGCCGCGGATCGAGTCCCATCGTCTCGGTATCGATCGCCACCTCCCGGCCGTAACGCGAAAGGTCGGGCAGGTCGCCCCGGTGCAGTCTGATGGTCATGTCGTGATCCTGATGGAACTGTCGGTTTGTGATGCCACAGCATAAAGGCGTTGGAAAGGCCGGGCGGCACGGCTAAAAGCCTCTCAGCCGCGGCGCGGCGCTCGGATTGTGCGGCTGCAGGGTCGAATGGACGCATTGGAGAAAGTCCGGGACGGACTCAGCGGCCTGCCGCGGCCGCTCAAGCGGATACTGTTCATCGGCTTCGACGTCGCGGCGCTGTTCGGCGTCCTGTGGCTGAGCTTCGCCATCCGTCTCGCGCCGCCCTATGCCCCGCCCGGCCCGGCCCATGTCGCGCTGATGCTGCTCGCCCCGCTGATCGCGGTGCCGGTGTTCATCCGGCTCGGGCTCTATCGCGCCGTGATCCGCTACCTGCCCGAGCGGGCGCTCTGGACCATGATCCAGGCCATGCTGCTCGCCACGGTGCTCTGGGTGCTGGTGCTGTTCGTCGCCGAGGTGCTGCGCATCGCGGTCTTCCCGCGCACCGTGCCGCTGTTCTACTTCGTCTTCGGCACGCTGCTCGTTGCCGGCTCGCGCTTTCTCGCCAAGGCCATGCTGTCGCTGCCCGAGCGCAACATGGGGCACTCGCGCGGCGTCGTCATCTACGGCGCCGGCCCGACCGGCACGCAGCTCGCCGAGGCGCTGCGCAACAGCAGCCGCAACTACGTCGTCGCCTTCCTCGACGACGACCGCTCGCTGTGGGGGCGCGACGTGGCCGGCATCCGCGTCTATCCGCCCATGAAGCTCGAGGAGCTGATCCGCAACCGCGGCGTCGTCGAGGTGGTGCTGTCGGTCGAGGACACCGAGCGGCGCGGCCGCATCGTCGCCGAACTGAGCCGGCTGCCGGTGAAGCTGCGCACGCTCCCCGCCATCTCCGATCTCGTCGACGGCAGGTACCAGGTCGGCCAGCTGCGCGAGATCGATATCGACGACCTGCTCGGCCGCTCCGCCGTTCCCGCCGATCCCGCGCTGCTCGCCGCGATCCTGCGCGACCGGGTGATCCTCGTCACCGGCGCCGGCGGCTCGATCGGCGCCGAGCTCACCCGCCTGATCGTGCGCCAGGCCCCGGCGCGGCTGGTGCTGCTCGAGGCCAACGAGTTCGCCCTCTACGAGGCCGAGCGGCGGCTGCGGGCCCTGGGGAACGTGCCGGTGGTCGCCGTCCTCGGCTCGGTCTGCGACGCGGCGCTCGTCAGGCGCACGCTGGCCGGCCACGGCGTCGAGGTGATCTTTCACGCCGCCGCCCACAAGCACGTGCCCATGCTGGAGGCGAACGTGCTCGAGGCGGTCCGCAACAACGTCTTCGGCACCCGCGCGCTGGTCGAGGCCGCGGTGGCGGCCGGAGTCGAGCGCTTCGTGCTCATCTCGACCGACAAGGCGGTGCGGCCGACCAGCGTCATGGGTGCCACCAAGCGCTGGGCCGAACTGATCGTGCGCCAGAGCGGGCGCGAGCGCCGCTACTGCGCCGTGCGCTTCGGCAACGTGCTCGGCTCGAACGGCTCGGTGGTGCCGCTGTTTCGCGAGCAGATCGCCGCCGGCGGCCCGGTGACGCTCACCGACAGCCGCATGACGCGCTACTTCATGTCGATCCACGAGGCCGCCGAGCTGATCGTCCAGGCCGGCGCGCTGGCCGAGGGCGGCGAGGTGTTCCTGCTCGAGATGGGCGAGCCGGTCGCCATCCGCGAACTGGCCGAGAACATGATCCGCCTCGCCGGGCTCACGGTGAAGACGCCCGACAACCAGGCCGGCGACATCGCGATTGTCGAAACCGGCATGCGCCCGGGCGAAAAGCTGGTCGAGGAGCTGTTCTTCGATCCCGCCAATGCGCTGCGCACCAGCCAGCCGCGCATCCTCAAGGCGGCGCCGGCCTCGTTGCGGAGCCGCGAACTGGGAACGGCCCTGCCGGCGCTCGAGTCGGCGCTCGCGGCGGGCAATGCCGAGGACGTCCGGCGCCTGCTGTTCGCCCTGACCGAGGACTAGCCGGGCAGCATCGTGGGCGCGTCCGCCGCCGCCTCGGCCGCGGCGGCCTGCTGGGCCCTGCCCACGAACCAGATGCAGCCCGCGAGGACGACCAGCGGCAGCAGCCAGTAGAGCCAGCCCCGTCCCGCCGCCCGCCCAGCCGCCCGCCGTGGCGCCCGCCTGGCAGCCTGGCCCGCGTTCCGGTCGGGGGCAGTGGAGGCCGTGTCGCGCACCGCCTCCAGCACCTCGCTGCCCTCGAGCAGGCTCGCGAGCCGCTCGGGCAAGGCCCGCGCGATCGTTGACCGCTGGGCGGCGAACAGCTGGCCCAGCTGCGCCGCATCGGTGGCTCCCGGGCCGGCTTGTTCGCCCAGCACGTCGAGGACGACGGGCGTCAGGGCGCCCAGCAGCGTCGTCGCGTCGCTCTGCCCGATGCCGGAATATTTCGAGACCGAAGCGGCGATCGCCGTCAGCATGTTGGGGCCGAGCAGCGTGACCAGCAGCCGGCGCTGGCCCGCGGGGGAGCCGTCGTCGCCGGGCAGCGCCGCGCCGGCCCGGTAGCTGTTGATCGCCCCGGCGAGTTCGGCGCCGCGGCCCTCCGCCACGACCCCGGCGAGCGCCGCGAGCAGCGCCGGCACCGCGGCGTGCAGCGCCGATTGCACCTGGTTGCCGCCCGCCCCGAGGCCCGGGGCGAGTTCGTCGACGAGGCCGGGCGTCAGCACCCGGGTGAAGTGGGTTACGAGATCTGTGGCCATGTCCGGACCTCACTGGTTAATCCACGGCCGCCTCCGCAGGAATCGGGTGAGGCGAGTGGCGACCGCACGGGGCGCTTGCTAGTCCGGCAGGCTTAACGAAATGGAAGCGCGGCGGCCCGGATTTGAGGCAAACGTAACGGCGCTAGCCGGCGGTGCGGTCGCCGGCCCGCAGTGGCGCCAGCGCGCGCGGGTCCTCGCCGCGGAACTGGGCGATGCGGATGCGGAAGTTGTTGCCGATGGTCTCGGCCCGCTCGACGAAGAGGGCCGCCACCTCGGGCGGGCACAACTCCTCGGCGGTGATTCGGAACAGCGTCAGCCAGCGCTGGAAATGCGCGTCCGAGAGTTCGGGGATGGCGATGTGCCTGGGCATCGGCCGGCCCATGTAGCGGCCCGTGCCGAGCAGCATGGAGCTCCAGAAGTCGGTGATCTTGTCGAGATGCGCCGGCCACTCCGCCGGGGCGATCACCCGGTTGAACACCGGCCCCACCACCTCGTCGCGCCGCGCCCGCGCATAGAAGGCCTCGACCACCGCCCGCACCATCGGCTCGTCGAGCCCCGCCGGCACGAGCCGGCCGGTCGGATGGAGGCGCTGGCCTGTGGGTCGATCCGTCATCGCCCCC
>JAEYZJ010000009.1 GCA_023430705.1 Pseudomonadota bacterium
ACGCGCCAGCGCCGGTAGGATCTCGAGGCGCGGGTCCTCCAGCTACAGAGCTTTGGATCGGGCAGGGACGGCTCCGGATCCCCCGTCTCCATGCTTTTCTCGAGCTGCCGGGCCACAGCCTCGCGGAACGCGCTGTCCGGAACCAAGGTACTGAACCGGAGCAGGATCGGAATGGTTCCGGCATCGTCGGGATCGGGTAGCCAACCTTTGAGCGCGGCCAAGCCAGGCGGCAGAATCCGGAAGAGGTTCTGGTCCGGGCGTCCCGAGCCGCGGCGTCGCTCCGACGTCACCAGGCCTGCTGTTTCCAGCGCCTTCAACGCGGAGTAGACAGTGGCCTGCCCGTGCGGGACGAAGGGATCGAGCCCGCTTGCTCGGATGCTGCTGCGGATGTCGTAGCCGGTCGCCGCCTCTTCGGCGAGGAACGCCAGACAGACGAACTGCAGCACCTGCCCCGGTCGTTGTCCCGGCACTAGACCAGGACCCCCGGCGCGCCTGCATTGATTTTCATATCGCAGCCGACGAGGACGGCAGACGCGAGAGCGTCGAGCTGGAGGCCGGCGGCGGCGCGGGCCCCGATCATCTCCGGCGGAAGCGTGTGGGCCATTGACCAGGCTTCGTCACTCGGCGGGGACATGTCCCACCTCGTGGCGCGGCCCCTTCCCGCCGAGCAGCCGCTTCAGGAAGCGGCTGAGCCCGTCGATGTAGGTCAGCATCACCGGCACCACGACCAGTGTCAGCAGGGTCGAGCTGATGAGCCCGCCAATCACGGCATGGGCCATCGGCGCGTTCTGGCTCGAGCCTTCATGCAGGCTCAGCGCGAGCGGCAGCATGCCGAACACCATGGCCAGCGTCGTCATGATGATCGGGCGGAAGCGGGTGCCACCGGCCTCGACCAGCGCGTCGTAGAGGTGCCAGCCCTCGCGGACATGCTGGTTGGCGTTGTCGACCAGCAGGATGGCGTTCTTCACCACGAGGCCCATCAGCATGATGAAGCCGATCATCGACATCATGTTGAGCGTCGAACCGCCAACCAGCAGGCCGATCAGCACGCCGATCAGCGACAGCGGTAGCGCCATCATGATCGCTATCGGCTGCAGGAAGCTGCCGAACTGGCTGGCCAGCACCAGGTAGATGAAGACGATGGCCAGCAGCAGGGCCGAACCAGCGGCGCTACCGATCTCACCAAGTTGCTCGGCGTCGCCACCCATGCTGATGCGGTAACCGGTGGGCACCTCGATCGCGTCGATCGCTGCCTGCACCGCCGGCATCACCTCGCCGATATTGGTGCCCGAGATATTGGCATCGACGGTGACCTGGCGCATGCGGTCCTTGCGATCGATCTGCGAGGGGCCGGTGGTCATCTCGATGCTGGCGATGTCTCCCAGCCGCACCACCGAAGTGGACGTACGGCTGATCGGCAGGTTGGTCAGCATCTCGACATTGTTGCGCTCTGCCTCGGGTAGCCGCACCACCAGCTTGTAGGTTTCCTCGGCAGGGGAAGTCCATTCGCTGACTTCCTCGCCGCTCAGCATCGGCTGCAGCACGGCGCCGATCTGCGGCAGCGAGATACCAGCCTCACTGGCGAGGTCGCGATTCACCCGGATGCCGACCACCGGCTGCGCGTTCAGCAGCGACGACTCGATGTCGGTCAGGCCGGGAATACCGGCGAGACTGGCCTGCAACTGATCGGTGAGACTGGCGAGCACGGTCGAGCTTTCGCCGAACACGGTGATCTGCACCGGCTTGGTCAGCTGGCCGAAGCCGCTCGACACGCCGACCATGGTCTTGATGCCCGGGACCTGCGCCAGCAGTTCGCGCACCTGGCCGGTCATTTCGTGCGGCATCAGCTTGCGTTCTCCCGGCGGCACGAGGGCCACCACGATGGTGCCGGCATTGCTGCCCGAAGCCGCAGTCCCGCCACCGATGGTGGCATAGGTGCGGACAACTTCTGGCATGGTGCGCAGCAGCGCCTCGACCTGCCGGATCTTCTCGCCGGTATAGTCGAGCGAGGAGCCCTGCGGCGTCTCGATCTCGACGTTGAACTCACTGTCGTCGGTCGCCGGCTGCACCTCGAAGCCAACCATCGGCACCAGGGTGAAGCTGCCCACGAACAGCGCCAGCGCGACCGCCAGCGTCGACTTGCGGTGCACCAGGCACCAGCGGAGCAGGCGCCTATAGCCCCGCCCGCACCAATCGAAGAAGTGGTCGAATTTCGCCACCGCGCGCCCCAGTGGGCCCCGCTTGGCACCCGGCTCGGAGGCCGGGTCGTACCAGACGGAAGACATCATCGGGTCCAGGGTGAAGGCGACGAACAGCGAGATCAGCACTGCCACCGACACCGTGACGCCGAACTGCAGGAAGAACCGCCCCATGATGCCGTCCATGAAGGCGACGGGGAGGAACACCGCAACGATGGAGAGCGTCGTCGCCAGCACCGCGAGACCGATCTCGTTGGTGCCGTCGAGCGCCGCCTGCACGTGGTTCTTGCCCATGTGCAGGTGCCGCATGATGTTCTCGCGCACCACGATGGCGTCGTCGATCAGGATGCCGACCGACAGCGACAGCGCCATCAGCGTCATCATGTTGAGGCTGAATCCCAGCGCGAACAGCACCGTCATGGTGCCGATGATCGAGATCGGCAGCGTCAGCGCTGTGATAACGGTGGAGCGCCAGGAGTTGAGGAACAGGAAGACGATCAGCACGGCGAGCGCCGCGCCTTCGAGGATCATGTTCTGCACCGTGTGGAACGACTGCTCCACCGGCACTGCATTGTCGGCCACCGTCTCGATACGCACGGTGTCGGGCAGTTCGCGTTCGAGCAGCCGGTCGATCTCCTTGTGCACCTCTTTGGCGACGCCGACGGTATTGGCGCCCTGCACCTTGATGATGTTGATCGCGAGCGCGCGTTCGCCGTTGATGAAGGCGAGGCTTTCCTCGTCCCCCTGCCCCTGAGTGATGGTCGCGACGTCGCCCAACCGCACCGCCTGCCCGCCGGCGCGGGAAACGATGATGTTGCGGAAGTCCTCTACGTCCTCGAGCTTGCCTTCCACCTGGATGGCGCGGGTCACCGCACCCTCGGTGATCGTACCGGCGGGCAGGTCGACATTGTTCTGGCCGATTGCCGACATGACCTCGGCCATGCTGACGCCGAAGCCGTCGAGCCGATCCGGGTCGACCAGCACGTCGAGTTGCGCCGGCACGCCGCCGATCAGGTCGGCGCTGCCCACGCCCGGGATGTTGCGGAGCCGGTCGATGACCACGTCCTCGGTCAGCTGAGTCAGTTCGCGGGCCGACAGCGCCTCGGACCGGACCGCCAGCGACATGATCGGTATGGCGTTCGGATCGAAGCGTAGGATGCGTGGCTTGCCGGCATTGGAGGGGAAGTTCGCCTCGATGCCCGCGATCTTGTCGCGTACCTCCTGCATTGCATCGACCGAACTCACGTCCATGTCGAAGATCATAATGACCATCGCCGCGTTCTGCTGGGCGACAGACTGCAGGGTATCGATGCCGCTGATCGAGTTGACCGAGTCCTCGATCGGCTTGATCAGGTCGCTCTCGACCGCTTGGGCCGAGGCGCCGGGGTAGCTGACCACCACGGCGACGACGGGAAGATCGATGTTCGGCATCTGCTCGATGGGCAGGCGCGAATACGAGTAGAAGCCGAACACCATCAGCGCCACCATGACCATGGTGGCGAAGACGGGGTGTCGAACGCTGATCTTGGTGAGGAACATCGATCAGTTCCCCACGATGGTGACCGGCATGCCCGGTGCCAGGTCGTCGAGCTTGCCCGAGATGTAGCTGGTGCCGGCCTCGAGGCCCCCGGCGATCTCGACCAGGGCGCCGCCGCTCCAGCTGCGCGCCGGCGTCACGGCCTGGCGTGTCAGCATTCCTTCGGCGATCGCGAGAACGTAGCTGCCCTCGCCGTCCTCGCGGATCGCCGCCTGCGGCACGGCGACCACCCCGACCTTCTCGTCGGTGACGATCTCGCCGGTGGCGAACATGCCGCCCCGCAGCAGCAGATCGGGATTGTCGACGCTGACCAGAACCGGCACCGTGCGCGTACCTTCGGCCGCAACCGGGCTGATGCCCTCCACCGTGCCCGCGAACCTCCGCTCGCCGAGCCCCTCGACCCGCAGCGACACCGGCTGGCCGGCAACGATGCGTGGGCTGGCGCTGACCGGCACGTAGGCAGTCATTTCCATGGCGGAGAGATCAACGAGCTGGACCAGCGGCGCGCCGGCACCGACCACCTGGCCGGGCTCGACGCTGCGCGCGGCCACGACGCCGTCGAACGGCGCCACGACCGTAGCGTTGCGGATAGTGATTTCGGCCGAGGCGACGCCCGCCTCGAGTGCCTCGAGATTGGCCTTGAGGGCGCTGATGCCAGCGCGCTCGGACTCGATGGTCGCGTCGGGGGTCAGCCCGCGCTCGGCGAGGCCGAGACTGCGCTCAAGCTGGTTCTCTGCCTGGGCCAGCTGGGCGCGCGTCGCCGCGGCGGTCGCCCGCTGCTGGCGAAGCTGGATAGTCGAGGTCTCGACGTCGACCTGGACCAGGAGGTCGCCGGCCTTGACCCGGTCGCCGACACGCACGGCCACCTGCTCGACGGTGCCGTTCACCTGCGACGTGAGCGCGAGCGTCCGGCGTGGCGACAGCGAACCGGTTGCCTTCAGCACTTCCTGGAGGGTCTGCGGTGCCGCCGTGGCCACATCGATGTTCAGAACCTGCTTGACCACCGGAGCTGCAGACTGCTGCTCTACGGGGGTCGACGGTTCCGGGGCCTGCCCGGCGAACATTGGCACGACGACGACGGCGATGCCGACCAGCGCCACGACGGCTACGACAGGCAGCCACGGGAAACGCCGCGGCTCGATACCGGCCTCACGCATGGCCTCCCTTACCCGATCCTTGCGCGTCATCGCCCATTCGGGCTTCGAGCCTTCGGTCTTGGGTGCGGGCTGGTCCATCAGCGGAATCCTGGCAGGTTTCATTGAGTGCATTCGAGCGAACCGCACCCTGTGCAGCGCCAACATTGCGTAAACATTGCAGCGCACTCCCCTGCGACGTGGAGTCGCCCTGCGTTGCGCAGCAGGGGTCGTGGTGGCATTTAGCAGGCGATGAGAATTCTGTTGGTCGAGGACGAGGCGGAACTCGCGTCCATGCTGCGGGCGCGGCTTGAGAAGCAGGGCTACGTCGTGGACCACGCCGCAACCATCGCAGTCGCGCGGGAAGCGATTGAGCTGATCGAGCACGACATCGCCGTGCTCGACCGGCAACTGTCCGACGGCGACGGCATCTCGCTGCTCGCGCTCATCCGCAGGCGCCGTCCCAATCTGCCGGTGATCGTCATCTCCGCACTCGGCACACCAAGCGATCGCGTCCACGGACTCGAGCAGGGCGCCGACGACTACCTGGCCAAGCCCTTCCTGATGGAGGAACTGATTGCGCGCATCCGCGCCCTGCTGCGCCGGCCGGCCAATGTCCAGAACGAGGCCGTCACCGTTGCAAATGTCGAGTTCGACATTACTCGCGGCGTGGTGCGGGTGGGCGGAAGCACACTCGATCTGCCACGCCGCGAGTTCCTCGTGCTTGAGGCCCTGGTCCGACGCGCCGGCCAGACGGTGCGCCGTTCGACCCTCGAGGAGAGCGTCTACGGCGCGGATGACGAGATCCAGTCGAATACGCTCGACGCCAATATCTCGCGACTGCGTCGCAAGCTTGCCGATGCCGGCAGCGGTGTCGAGATCCACCCGGTGCGCGGCGTCGGCTACCTGCTGCGAGCCGTTACTTGAAATCCCCCTCGGACAAGCCTCTTTCGCAACGGCTGACGCGACGGATGATCCATGTCCAGCTGATCACGCTGGCCGTGGTTTTCGGGCTTATCCTGCTGCCGGTGGTGGTGTTGCCGCTCGTTTCGGGCGGCCGTGGCTCGAACCCACCGGATCCCTCGGTACTGCCGGTGGTAGAAGGCTCGCTCAGCATCACACCCGCGGGCGAACTGGCCTTCAGCGCCTCCCCGGCCCTGGACCGACTCGCCGAGCGGTACCCGTCGTTCTGGTTCATGGCGGTGCCGCTCGACGACGGCCCCGAGATCACCTTCGGACCGATCCCGCCGGAAGCTGAGCCGCTGCGGACCGGCATCAAGGACATCGTGTCGATGCAGGTGACGATGGAACTCGCCTCGGGGAGCCCGACATTGCTGGTGCGGAGCGTCAGCCTCGACGGACGTACGATCAAGGTCGCCCTGGGCGGCGGCCCGACGCTGGGTGTGCCGCAGATCATCCAGTCGTTCACCCTGGTACTGATGGTCGCGACCTTCCTCGTTCTGGCATTCGCCAGCGCCATCGCCATCCCCCGCTTCATCCGGCAAGAGCTGCGCGGCCTGAGTACCGCCGCCACCGCGGCGGCCGCCATAGACGTCAGTCAGCGTGGCATCCGCATTCCCGAAGCCGACCTGCCCTCGGAGATCATGGTATTGGTCCGCGCCGTGAACGCCGCACTCGAGCGTCTGGACGACGCCCACTCGCGGCGCGAGCGCTTTCTCGCCGACGCCGCCCACGAGCTGCGCACGCCGATCGCAGTACTGCTGGCCCGCATCGAGAGCGCCGAACCGTTCAAGGACCGCGACCGACTGCTCGCCGACGTCAACCGCCTTGGCGAGCTGACTAGCCAGCTGCTCGACGTGCAGCGGCTGACCCTGAGCGAGCCGGTATTCATCGCCGTTGACCTGCGAGAGTTGGCCGAGACCGTCGTCGCGGACCTCGCTCCCCTCGCGATCGCCGCCGGCTATGACCTGGAACTGGAGGCGCTGGACACACCGGTCACCGTTCAGGCGGATCCGGGGAGCCTCTATCGCGCCCTTGCCAATCTGGTCCGCAACGCCATCAGCCACGGGGGTAAGCGCGGCCGCATTACCGTTACCGTGCGGGCGCCCGCGATCATCGAGGTTACCGATGACGGCCCCGGCATTCCCGAGGGAGAAGAAGAACGCATCTTCGATCCCTTCCACCGCTCGACCCCGTCCTCGGAGGGTGCGGGGCTCGGCCTCAGTCTCGTCGACAGCATTGTCCGCCGCCACAGGGGCAGCATCGCCACCGGCCGCTCGTCCACTGGCGGGGCCCGATTCACGATCATTCTGCCGAAGGTTTAGCGGCAAGATCGGCAACGCCGCGACGATTGCGGTGCGGCAGATCGAAAGGGCGAGCCGAAGAGCCCACCGCTGACAAGGTCGTGCGCCCCTAGGCTTGCCGTCCGGCGAAGATGCAGGCCGCATGGTGGTCCGGTTCGACCTCCTTGAGGGGCGGCAGGATCTCGGCGCAATCGGGTTGCGCGACCGGGCAGCGGGTGCGGAATCGGCAGCCGCTGGGAGGACTGGCCGGATTGGGGAGGTCGCCCGTGAGGACGATGCGTTCGCGCGCCTTCTCCACGTCGGGATCCGGCACTGGGACGGCCGAAAGCAGAGCGCGCGTGTACGGGTGCTGCGGGTTCTCGAACAGCCGGTTGGTCGGCCCTTGCTCGACGATCTTGCCCAGGTACATGACCGCAACCTCGTGGCTGATGTGCCGGACCACGGACAGGTCGTGCGAGATGAAGAGGAAGGAGAGCCCCAGCCGCCGCTGCAGATCCTGCAGCAGGTTGAGAATCTGCGCCTGGATCGAAACGTCGAGCGCCGAAACGGCCTCGTCGCAGATGATGAGTTCCGGCTCGACCGCCAGAGCGCGGCAGATAGCGATGCGCTGCGCCTGACCACCCGAGAGCTCGTGCGGATACCGTTCGGCAAACCGCTGCGGCATGCCTACAAGCTCGAGCAGTTCACGCACGCGCGGCATGCGGGCCGGGCCCCGGTGCAGATCGTGCAGGTCGAGCGCTTCGGAGATGAGGTCGCCGATGGTCATGCGCGGATCGAGCGACGCGGCAGCATCCTGAAAGATGATCTGAATGCGGCGGCGCATGCTGCGCAGCCGAGCGGGCGGCAGCGTCATCAGGTCGACGCCGTCGAAGAGGACGCGGCCCGTCCCCTTATTGAGACGCAGCAGCGCATAGCCGGTGGTCGACTTGCCGCAACCCGACTCCCCAACGAGGCCGAGGGTCTGGCCACGCTTGATGGTCAGATCGACCCCGTCGACGGCACGCACGATGTCCGGCTTGGCGAAGGGCCGAGCACGACCTGTGAAGCTGACAGTAAGTCCTTGGGCGGACAGCAGCACGGACTGGGTCATGCCACCTTCTCCTTGCGCCAGTGATCGCTGAGGTCGGCATGGCAGGACGCAACATGCCCATCGGCGATTGTTTCGAGGCTCGGCCGGGTCTCACGACAGGCGGGAACGGCCAGTTCGCAGCGCGGCAGGAACGGACAGAGCGGCATCGGGTCGGCGAGGTTCGGCGGCATGCCGTCGATAGGGCGAAGGCGATGTCCGATGTCGTCTACGCGCGGCGTGCAGTTCATGAGCCCTAGCGTGTAGCCGTGGGCCGGCCGGTAGAAGACCTCGCGGACCGGGCCGCTCTCGACGACACGTCCCGCATACATGACGCTGACCTTGTCGCAGAGGCCAGCCACCAGACCGAGGTCGTGGCTGATCCAGATCACCGCCGTGCCGAGGTCGGACCGCAGGCGGCGGATCAGGTCGATGATCTGCGCCTGAATGGTGACGTCGAGCGCCGTGGTGGCCTCGTCAGCGATCAGCAGGCGCGGATTGCATGACAGCGCGATGGCGATCATCACGCGCTGGCGCATGCCGCCCGAGAACTGGTGCGGATATTCATCGAGCCGCTTCTCGGCGCGCGGGATACCGACCATCTCGAGCAGATCGACGGCCCTACGGCGGGCGTCGCGGGGGCTCATGCGCAGGTGGCGGCGCAGGGTTTCCGTGATCTGCCTGCCGATGGTCAGTACCGGGTTCAGCGACCGCATCGGGTCCTGGAAGATCATCGAGATGTGCCGTGCACGATAGTCGCGCAGCTGCTCGGGCGACAGCGCCAGGAGGTCAACCCCGTCAAAGGTGATCTCGTCGGCCTCGATCCTGCCCGGCGGCTCCTTGATGAGCCGCATGATGGACATGGCGGTGATGGACTTGCCGCTGCCACTCTCGCCGACGAGGCCCATGACTTCGCCCTCTTCGAGGGAGAAGGACACCCCGTCCACGGCACGGACGGTGCCGCGGTCGGTGGAAAACGTCGTCCGCAGGTTCTTAACGGTCAGCAGTGGCACGAGGCGTCTCCTTGGAGGTTGTCGCGCGGCGTACCCACGAGCGGGGATCGAGCGCATCGCGCAGACTGTCGCCCATGAAGTTGATGGCCATGACGCTCACGATGATGAAGCCGGTCGGCGCCATGAACATCCACGGTGCATCGACCATGAAGCGGCGCGCTTCGGCGAGATCGCGCCCCCACGACGGCGTGGGCGGCTGGACCCCGAGACCCAGGAAGCTCAGCGACGCTTCGGCCACGATGGCCGCCGAGAACACGATGGTCACCTGCACCACCAGCGGCGACAGCAGATTCCGCAGCACATGGTGGAAGACGAGACGCCACGAACCGGCCCCCAACGCTCGGGTGGCAGTGATGTATGTCTCCTCGCGCACCACCAGCGTGGCGGAGCGAACCACACGGGCAAGGACGGGAATCTGGACGATGCCCAGCGCCAGGGTCACGGTGGTCAGATCGGCGCCCAGCAGCCCGACGATGGCAACGCCGAGCAGCAGCGGCGGGAAGGTCAGGAACGCATCCATGAGGCGCATCAGCCCGTTGTCCAGCTGCCCGCCGACATACCCCGAGAGGAGGCCGATCGGGACGCCGAACGCGGCCGCGAAAGCCACCGTGGCGAGTCCGACGGTGAGCGACACCCGGGCACCATGCGCCATGCGCGCGAGGACATCGCGACCGAAGTGGTCGGTTCCCAGCCAGTGCTCCCAGCTTGGCGGCTGCAGCTTGGACGAGAGCGCGATGGCGGTCGGATCGTAAGGGATGATCCAGTCGGCGAACGCGGCGAGGACGACGATCAGCAGCAGGCTCAGCAGGCCCATGGCAGCGGCCTTGTTGCTCAGCAGCTGGCGTAAGGCCATGCGAGCGCCGGACTCGTAGCCTTGCCTGGCAACCACAGGCGTCGAGACGTCTTGAGTAGCCATCAGTAGCGGATCCTGGGGTCGATGATGCCGTAGAGGATGTCGGCGAGGATGTTGGCCAGCATGAAGAAGACCGCGATGATCAGGACGAAGCCCTGGATGACGGGAAAGTCGCGGTTGACCACGGCCGAGAGGATCGCCGAACCCATGCCGGGAATGGCAAAGATGTGCTCGATGGTGACCTGGATGCCGATGAGATAGCCAAACTGGATCGCGAGCATGGTCACGAACGGAATCATCGCGTTCTTGAGCCCATGCACCAGAAGGACAGTCAGCGGCTTGAGGCCCTTGGCGTTGGCGGTGCGCATGTAGTCCTGGTTCAGGACGTCGATCATGCTGGAGCGCAGCAGGCGGGTGAAGATGGCAGTCTGCAGGGTGCCCAGCGCGATCGCCGGGAGGATGTAAGGCTGGATCGCGCCCCACAGGCCCGGGGCTGTGGAAGCGCCCGACCCGATACCGGTGATTGGGAACCAGCCCAGGGTGATCGAGAAGACGTAGATAAGTATCATTGCCAGCGCGAAGTTCGGCACGGCGAAGCCGAATAGCGTGTAGCCGGTGGCGAGGTAATCGATCCAGGTGTTGCGCTTGAGTGCCGCGATGAGACCGAGCGGGATCGACACGGCCACCGCAAACAACATGGCGCTGAAGGCCAGAGAAAGCGAGATGGGCAGGCGCTCGGCCAGCAACTGCAGGATCGGCGTGTTCATCCGGATCGAGCGACCGAAGTCACCCTGCAGCAGGTCGCCCAGCCAAAAAATGTACTGCATGTGCCAGGGCTCATCGAGGCGGAACTCCGCCCTTAGTGCCGCAACGGCCTCCGGTGAGGTCTGCATGCCCAGCATGATCTGGATGGGATCACCCGGCGTGAGCCGGATGATCACGAATATGGTGATGGTGACCACCACCAGAACCAGTGGCATCTGAAGCAGCCGCTTCGCAAGATAGCTCCACATAGTCGCTCCTAGTCCTGATGGTGGTGCATCAAAGTCGGATCAGGCCCAGCTGACTTCGTCGACCATCTCGGTGAATTCCTGCGGAGTGGGCTCGAAGCCCTGCAGGTTCGCGTTGTAGATACGAACGAAGTTCACGTTGCAGTGGTAGATGTTGGGGTTTTCGTCCGTGGTCAGGTCGGTGATCTGGCCGTAGAGCTCTGCCCGGCGTGCGACGTCGGTCTCGCCGCGAGCGGTATCTAGCAACTCGTCCATCGTGGGATTGTTGAACGCGCCCGAGGTGCCCCTCGAGTGGAGGAACCACCAGGAGGTTGCGTCCGGGTCGGGCGACACAATGGTGATGTCTTCCAGCGTCTGGTCGAAGGTCTTGTTCAGCCAGAGGTTGTTGAAGCCACCGATGTCGAGGCTCTTGATCTTGTAGTTGATGCCGATCTGGCTGACCATTGCGGCCACCAGCTCGAGCTCGCGGCGCAGCCAGTCCTTGTCCGAGGTGATGACCTCGACTTCGTAACCCGAGACACCGGCCTGAGCCATCAGTTCCTTGGCCTTCGCCAGATCGCCGTTCTTGGGGTACTTCAGCATGGACGAGGCGTGACCGAGGAACCCCGGCGGAATCTGGTTGTCCGTCGCGGTCGCTTCGCCGGCATAAATCTCGTTGACGATAGCCTCGCGGTCGATCGCGTAGGAGATCGCCTGCCGGACCAGCTTGTTGGTGTACGGCAGCTCGCTGCCACCGATCAGGTTGAACTGCTGGTAATCCCAGTTCCATCCCGGCGTCGAGGTGACGGTGAAGTTGGGGTTGGACCGGACGCCGGCGACATCGCGCGCCTCGGGGTGCGTAATGAAGTCAAGTTCGCCGTTCTGCAGAGCCTGCAGGCGGACGGTCGAGTCCGGGATCGCCCGGTAGAGAACGCGGTCGAGCTTGGGGAAGCCAGGACGCCAGTACTCAGTGTTCTTTTCGAGTTCGATCTCATTGCCGCGGCCGGCCGCGAACACGTAGGGACCGTGACCGACCGGATTGGACGAGTACTCGGCATCACCCATTTCCTGATGCGCGTTGCGGCTGATGGTCATCCCACCATAGCCCATGGTCACGCCGGGGAAGGCGCCGAACGGCAGCTTGGTCTTGACCTCGAGCACGTACTTGTCCTCGACCGTCACGGTGTCGATCGGGAAGATCGCCGTGCCAACCTGGAAGCTCGAGGTGTCGAGGTGGTAGCGCCAGGTGTAGGCGACGTCCTCGGCGGTAAACTCACCAAAGCCCCGGTGCCACTTGACGCCTTCCTTGAGGCGGATGCGCCAGGTCAGCGGATCGGGGTTGGTCCACTCCTCGGCGAGCCACGGCATGATCGAGCGCTCGGCGTAGTTCACACGCACGAGGCCATCATAGATGTGGTTCATGATGATGCCGGCCGAGATGTCCCAGCGGATGACGGGGCTGAGGTTGCCGAAGTCGCCACCCCAAAGCCCGACGCGCAGGTCGCTTCGCGCCGACTGGCCTATGGCCGGGAAGGCGCCGAAGCTGCCTGCAGCAGCGAGCGCCGTGCCGGCCGCTGCCGTCTTGATGAATTGGCGTCGGCTGAAACCGACCAAGTTCTTCTTCTCAGTCATCCACACTTCCGTCCTGGTTCGGGTGCAACGTGTTGGCTGTTGCCGCCTACGGCTGGCCATTTGTGACTACAGCACTGCCCCCCAGCCTCGCGGTAGCCGCAAAGCTGGCAGCAAACCGATGCGCAAGAGTCATCGCTGACCGCCCTGAATCTGACGTCGGTGTGCACGCTTTAGGCACTGCTCTTAGTCACCCGTCGGCCGTTCGAGTGCGCGGCCGAGCATCATCAGGAAGCGCTCGGCGGCGACGGTGGGCTTCCGTCCGCTCATGACCAGGACTTCGAAGCGTCGATTGTTGAGCTCGGCCTCGGCGAGCGAGCGCTTGACCAGCTTGCCCGCCTTGATGGAGGCCGCGAACACCATATCGCTGGTGACCACCACGGCATCTTCCATGAAGGCGAACTGGTGCAGCAACTCGACCGAGTTCGTTTCGATCTTGGGGATGATTTCTACCCCCCGGGCCCGGCAAGCATCGTCAAAAAGCTGGCGGGTCCCGGTCGGGCGTGTCGCCACCCCTACGGGCCAGGTCGCCAGATTAGCGACGGAAAGGTTGCGGACCGATGCCAGCGGGTGATCGGGCCGCATGATCGCCGTCAGCCGGCAATCCACACTGTAGATGGCACTCACGCCCGGCGACGCATGCGTGCCCAGGGTGATGCCGAAATCGCACTCGCCGTTGCGTACCGCCGAGATAACCGCGTCCGAGCTGGTCATCATGACTTCGAAATTCACGCCCGGAAACTGATCGTGGAACTTCTCGACGACACTGGGGATGACGTGCTGGAGCATCGACTCGATCACATGCATCTTGATGTGACCGCGCTTGAGCCCCTGAAGCGCGTTAATCTCCGAGCGCGCCCGGTCCGAGGTGAAGCCGATGTCGCGGATGGCGCTGAACAGCAGCTCCCCTGCCGGCGTCAGACGCACGCCTCGTGCATGCCGCTCGAGGAGCGACGTCTCGTACTCTTCCTCAAGACTTTGAATCTGACGACTGATGGCAGACTGGTTGATAAGCAAGGCTTCTGCTGCCGCTCGTATCGAGCCGTGCTGCACCACCGCCAGAAAGTATCTCATGGATGTCTTCAGCAAGGCTGCCGTTCCTCCCCAGGACCGCCTGATGACAAAATGTCATCGCCACTGAACCTTATTAGTACTTCTCGTGATAGGCCATACCTGATGTCCTTTATGGATGCGGCATCCCGGCGCAGCCGGCGTTTGCCGAGATCAATGGAGAGACGAATGCCTGATATTACTGGCGAGGCCATCGACCGGATCTGCACGATCGAGGCGAAGAACCGCGGGATGCCGATCAATGTGCTGGCGCCGATGTACGCCGCGGCCCGCAAGCTGGTCGGCGATCGGCCGATCACGATGGTTGCCGCAGAGAAGCTCCAGCAGGCTGTGGGTCGTGGGGACTCTGTGCTGGTGCTGACCGGTGCCGGTTACGCGCCGCATATGCCGTTCGGCGAGAGCGACGGCCCTCCGGGCGCGGCAGCCATCGCGCGCGCGCTCTATCGCGGCCTCGGCGCCGTGCCGGTCTATGTGGTTGAAGAGTGCCACGGCGGCCCGGTTGTCGCCTCGAGCCAGGCGCTTGGCCTGATGGTCAAGGAGCACTTCGAGGACGCCAAGGACAAGCATCTGGGCGCCACCATCGCCTATGCCCCCAAGACGCAGGCGGAAGTGCAGAAGTGGGCCCAGGACCTGCTGGACAAGTATCAGCCCAAGGCCCTGATCAGCGCCGAGCGCATCGGCCCGGGCAAGGACGGCATCCTGCACAGTGCCACCGGCATTCCGTTCTATGATCCCTCCTCGCCGAGCGCCACCGGCGTCATCGACATCTCGGCGGTCGTCACCGAAGCCAGCAAGCGCGGCATCCTGACGATCGGCATCGGCGACCACGGCAACGAGATCGGCTTCGGCGCGATCCACGATACCGTCGTCAAGACCATGCCGCGCGGCGAGTTCCTCGGCACCACCACCGCCTGCGACATCGTGTTGCCGGTGATGATGAGCAACTGGGGCTGCTACGGCATCGAGGCGGCTCTCGCCTATCTGATCAAGAAGCCGGAAATCATCCATACCCCGGCTCAGGAAGAGCGCATGCTGCGTCACTGCCTCGATGCGGGCGGCCTTGAGGCCATGATGTGCACCACCGACTTCCTCGTCGACGGACTCGACGGCGAGACTTCGATGGCCGTGATGCAGATCCTGGGCAACATCGTTCGCAAGAACCTCGAAGCCCCCACCACCGGCGTGGCCCACTAATCCGCTCTAGGCGCGCGGCGACCGCAGGTTCAAGGCGGTTGCCGCGCTGCCATCAAGTCCGCACCTGGCGGACCAAAGGGGCTTTCCCCTCGACTGACCGAACGCGCGGCGATCACGCCCGTCGGCCGCATCACACAGAGTTGCCTGCCGGCAATCCGAACCACGCCATCCGACGCGCGCTGCCATGGCGTGTCATAGTTCGGCGTCGCCGCAGCTGCTTCCCTACGGCCTTGGTGAAATAGCCTTAGCCTACGATCATGGAAGGCTTCTTCATCTTCTGCGTCGATCGTCCAGGGACCATAGGCGATACTTGTCGAACTCAGCACCCGTACGCGGATGGCTCTCACGACTCCCTGACCGCTACGCTCTGATATTTCCGAACTGAGAAAGACCCCGAGTTTCGTTGGCGAGAGATTGCATGTTGGAGCATGGCAGTTGAACGCGCCGCGCCACCATCATGCGCAAGATCGGGGCCCGATCGGCGGTGGATCTGGTGCGTTACGCTATCCGCCATAACTCAGCTCCTTGCCAGACCTCTCAGGGTATCCCCCAATTGCCAACGCGTTGCGCCAGCCGAATACTGACTGTGCTCGGCACCTAGCCGGAGCTTCACCTCCGGTGGGTATAGGCTATGCCTCATCTTTCCGCACAAGGCGCCACCACGATCCTGTTCTGCGCCAGTCTCTTTTTTGCCCCAGCCGCCTTGGGGCAGGACCGATCCAGCCAGGATGAAGCCAGCCAGGATGAAGCCAGCCAGGGCCAGGGCGGCGAGGACCCGCTGCTGCTGATCGACCAGAATGGCTTCATGCTGCGTGGACATCTGCAAGCCGGTGTGAACGGGGTGGTCGAGCACAATCTGTTCTGGAATCTGGCCGATCTGGTTGCCCCCGGCGTCGACACCGACGCGCAATGGCTGGAGGGCTATATCGAGCCAGGGCTGAGCTTTACCCTTGATCTCGACAATTCGGTGGTCCTCTACGGCAAGGTTTCCGCCATTGCCTCTGGCACGCTGGGTATTGACGCATTCGATACCGGTAATACGGGGGCGATCACCCTCGAAGAAGGCTATCTGGCGCTCCGCACCACCAACCAGAACGGCCCGACCATCGATCTGTCGCTGGGGCCGAGGGATTTCGTTGCCGGCAGTGGCATGCTCCTGGCCAATGGCGGCTCGAACGGCTTTGAGCGCGGCGCCCTCAAGCTCGGGCCACACAAGGCCTGGGGCATGGCGGCGCTAGGCACGATCGGCCTCGAGGACGTCAAGGGCACCGCGTTCTATCTTGAACCCAACGAGCAACCCAACAACGAAACCGGCACCAAGATCGTCGGCGTCGATCTGCGCTATGACAAGACGGCGCAAACCTTTGTCGGCGGCACGCTGGGCCATGTGCCGGAGTCCACCTCGCCCTATCCTAAAGCGGCACCCGGGGGCATTGGTCCACCGGAGCTGATCCCGGACGGACGCAAAGGGCTCAGCTTCATCAACCTTTATGGTCGGGGCAACCCGTTCGATCCGGAGAACGAGAATTTCTTCCTCTCCGGCGACATCGCCTATGAATGGAACCCGCGTATTGACATGTCGGCTTGGGGCGGGCGGGCACAGATCGGCTACACCTTTGCCGATGCGCCCTGGACGCCAACCCTGTCCTACACCTTCCAGACCTTTTCGGGCGACAACCCGCTGACCTCGCGCCTAGAGCGCTTTGATCCGCTGTATTACGAAGGCAGCCCCAATGCCTGGGCCACGGGATCCAAATCATCCCTGGTGTTCAACAATTCCAATGTCAACGCGCACCAGTTGGCGCTTTCAGTCAAGCCGACCCAGGTCGATACGATTACCCTGCGTTACGCACATATCCGGGCCAACGAACTGGGCAGCCCCATCCAGTTTGGCCAAGGCACGCGGACCATCGAAGTTGGTGGCCAGCCCTATCAGATCGCCGGCGTCACCAACGCCAATCTGAGCGACGACTTCTTTATCGAGTACAACCGGGTTCTGACCCCCAATGCCTTTCTGACCGCCGGCTTCAGCATCTCGATGCCCGGTGAAGGTATCCGGTCCATTACCGGGAGTGACACAGTGTGGAGTGGAGGATTTGTCAATGTTGTCGTCAATTTCTAGGCTGACACTGAGGATTGGCCTCCTCTCCGTCCTCCTCTCCGCCCCAGTGCTTGCCCAGGAGGCGCCGGTCCTCAATGCAGCCGAATCCGACCCCAACAAGATGGGCTGGATGGTGGGATCCCCACCGCCCGAAGACAAGATCATCCGCGTCGATGATCCCGACGCCTATGCCTTCCCCAGACTGCGCTGGACAGTTTGCCATTTCCGTCAGCTGATGCCGACCGTCAATGTGAGCCGCGGGCTCGGCGATCCGGTTCCGCTCGAGGAAGTGCTCGATCCCGCCATCGATGCGATCACCTTCACCCCCCTTGGGGGCGACACCACCATGACTTGGGCGGAGTCGCTGGAGGCGAACTACTCGGACGGCGTCATCGTCATGCAGGACGGCGTGGTGGTCTACAAGCGCTACTCGGGTTGCCTGACCGATCTGGGTCAGCATGCCCTGATGTCGGTGACCAAGTCCGTTACCGGCCTGCTCGGCGAAACACTGGTGGTGGAGGGCAAGCTCGACGAGAACGCAAAAGTCAGCTCGATCATCCCGGAGCTCGCCAATAGCGGCTTTGGCGACGCCACGGTCCGGCAGGTGCTCGATATGACTACCGCGCTTGACTACACCGAAGACTACAACGATCCCAATGCCGACATCTGGACCTATTCGGCCGCCGGCAACCCCCTGCCTAAACCCGCTGACTACAAAGGCCCCAGGACCTATTTCCAGTATCTGGAAACCGTCAAGAAGTCAGGCGAACACGGGGAAGCGTTTGGCTATCGGACCATCAATTCCGACGCCATGGGCTGGATCATCGCCCGGGTCACCGGCAAACCCCTGAACGAACTACTCTCCGAGCGCATCTGGAGCCAGATGGGGGCCGACCAGTCGGGATATTACACGGTTGACTCCATCGGCACGCCCTATGCGGGCGGTGGGCTCAATGCCGGGCTGACCGATCTGGCCCGCATTGGCGAGCTGATGCTGAACGACGGTGCGATCAACGGCAAGCAATTGGTCCCGGAAGAAGTGATTGCCAGTATTCGCGCCGGTGGCAGCAAGGAAGCCTTTGCCAAGGCCGACTACAACCTGCTCAAGGGCTGGAGCTATCGGGCGATGTGGTGGATCACCAACAACGCGCACGGCGCCTTTATGGCCAGAGGCGTTCATGGGCAATCCATCTATGTCGATCCCGAAGCCAGAATGGTGATCGCCCGGTTCAGCTCCCATCCGCAGGCGACCAATTCGGCGAACGACCCGACCAGCCTGCCTGCCTTCGAAGCGCTGGGCAACTACTTTGCCGGCAAGGGCCGCTGAAGCAGCGGTTTGCTGCCCGTTCCTGGGCAGGCCTGCAACCGTAGGGTCGGGTCGGTGACGTGATACGGAGCGGTGCAAGCTTTTTTCGCTTTCGCGCCGGTTTTGACAACGTCATCCTGTTTGCAGCGCGTTCTGCGAATGCTTAATTCTATCTGGTTAGTAGAGATTATCGCGGCACGTCGATATGTTGCGCCCAAAAGCATAAGGGGGGCATGGACTTGCCGAGGCTGACAGGATCTTTCGTTGCGTTGATCACACCGTTCAACGCTGACGGCTCGGTGGATTTCGAGGCGTTTCGCTCGCTGATTTCTTTCCATGAGCAGCACGGAAGCAGTGCGCTGCTGATCATGGGCTCCACCGGCGAAGTGTCGATGCTAACCGCCGAGGAGCGCCGCGCGATCATCGTCGAGACCGCAAAGTTCAAGTCCGGGCGTGTGCCGCTGTTCTATGGGTGCACCGGCAACAATACGGAGGCCACCATTGCCAATGTCCGGTTTGCCCGTGACAACGGCGCCGACGGAGCCATCCTCGCGGCCCCTGCCTATATCTGCGCGCCGGAAGCCGACATCGAGGCCTACTTCCTCGAAGTCGCCGACGCTACGGACCTGCCTCTCGGGCTCTACAACAACCCGCCGCGGGTGAAGAGCGACCTGCACTGGGAGCACCTGCTCCGGATCTTCAAGCACCCCAACTATGTGGTCCACAAGGAGTCGACGACGCGGGTCGGCCAGGTAGCCCAGGTCCTTGCCGCGCGCCCCGACGTTTCGGTGATGTGCTGCGACAGCCCCAACCTCGGCCTCGTGGTCCCTACGATGAGCCTGGGTGGGCATGGCACTGCCAACATGACCGGGAACCTTGCCCCCGCAGAGATCGCCACGATCTCGCAGCCCTGGACGAGCTACGCAGAGGCAGAGGCGTTCCGCGAGACCTATCTGCGGATGCTGCCGCTGCTGCACTTCGCCTATTCGGCCGTCAATCCTGTCGCGGTGAAGTCGCTGATGAAGGCCGTCGGCCTGCCCGCTGGCAACCTGCGCAAGCCGTTGACGGGCCTCCAGGGCGAGGCACTGGCCAAGGGCGTGCGCATCTTCCAGGAACTCGGGCTCGACAGCCGCTATGGCCTGAAGGTCAAGCCACTCGACATTCTCGCAGCCTGACCATGCCAACCGACAATTCGGCCAGTGGCGGCTCACTGCCGCCGTTGCACATCGCCATCAGCGACTATGACCACGTTAGCAGTCTTTGGACCGAGCCTGGCATCAGCCCTCTGTCCCTGACGTTCGTGCACCCGCCCATCGCGGAGATATTCCGGCGCTTCCTGGCAGGGGAATGGGCGGTCGCCGAACTGTCGCTGGGTGCCTACGTGGCGCGCCGCTCGCGTGGCGACGACTCCCTGACCGCCATTCCGGTGTTTCCGTCGCGGCTGTTCCGCCATTCCGCACTTTTCGTCCGCAACAACGGTCAGATCCGCACCTTTGCCGATCTCGCGGGGTGTCGGATCGGCCTCGCCAGCTGGTCGCAGACGGCGGGCATCTATGTCCGGGCCCTCCTGGCGCATGACCACGGCGTTCCGCTAGCCGGCGTCGAGTGGGTCTTTGGCGGCATCAACAGGCCGGGCGCCGGCGAGTCAGATGCCGGAATGCCCGCCGGCTGGCGCCACCACACCCGCGATGATGTCAGTCTCGACGCCCTGCTTGCTGCCGGCGAGATCGACGCGGTGATCTCTCCCTACCTGCTCGAGAGCGCCCGCGGTCCCGCCCCCGTCACGGCGCGGCTGACGCCCCCCAGTATCACTGACGAAAGCGACTACTTCAGGCGGACCGGCATCTTTCCGATCATGCATGTGGTCGCCCTGCGCCGCGAACTGCACGCCGCCTATCCGAGTCTCGCCCCGGCGTTGCTCGCCGCTTTCGAGGCAGCCAAGCAGCGCAGCTTCGCGCGGTTCGACGACCCCACGTTGTCGCGTTTCCCGTTTCCCTGGGCCGCCGAACAGGCGCGCCAGGCCCGCAGCCTCTTCGGGGATGACTTCTGGCCCTATGGGATCGAGCCCAATCGCACCACCCTGGAGGCTTTCCTCGCCTATGCGCGCGAGCAGGGCGTGGCCGCCCGCCCGCTGACGCCGGAGGAGCTATTCTCGTGAGCTCGTTCTTTCTCACCAGGCTCTGGCACGGCTTGATCGTCGTGTGCGGTGTGACCGCCATCGTGTTCATCGTGACCCGCATAGTCGGCGATCCGGTGAGCGCCATGCTGCCGATCGACGCCAGCGAGGCCGAACGTGCACTGATGGCGCAGCAACTCGGGCTGGACCAGCCGATCCATATGCAGTTCATGCGCTTCATCGCAGACATGGCCTCGTTCAATTTTGGCGACAGCCTGTGGCAGCGCCGCTCGGCACTCGAGATCATTAGCGAGCGCCTGCCGATGACGGCGCTGCTGTCCGTGACCAGCGTCCTCGTCGCCGTGGCCATCGCCGCGCCGATTGGCATCTTTGCGGCCCTGCGGCCCGGTGGCTGGGTCGACAATCTCTCGACCGTCGGCGGCATTGCGGGCCTCTCCATTCCACAGTTCTGGCTCGGCCTGCTGCTGATCATCGCCTTCGGCGTGCAGCTGAAGTGGCTGCCGACCTCGGGCGCTCAGGGGACACTGTCGATCATCCTGCCAGCTGCGACGCTGGCCGTCCGCTCAGCCGCGCGCCTCGCCGCCGTCGTCCGCTCGTCGATGCTCGATGAGCTGTCGCGCGCCTATGTGCGCACCGCCCGCGCCAAGGGCCTGTCGGTGCCACGCATTGTCCTGCATGCCCTGCGCAATGCTGCTGTGCCGCTGGTGACACTCGCCGGATGGGAGTTGGTCAGCACCATGGCGGGCGGTGTCATCGTGGTGGAGACGATCTTCGCCTGGCCCGGGCTCGGCCTCACCATCGTACAGGCCATCGAACGACAGGATCTCGTCCTGTTGCAGGCTGCCGTCTTCACCATCGCCATTGTTGCGGTGGCGGTGAACCTCGCCGTCGACCTCATCCATCGGGTGATCGATCCGCGGGTCGCGCTCAATTGAGTGACAGCCTTACGACTGTCCCCGCCCGGCACAGCCTGCTCTGGGAACTTTGGCGCGACAAGCCGGCCTTCCTTGGATTCCTTTTTCTCGTGCTGCTTGTGCTGGCGGCGATCTTCGCTCCCTTGGTGGCGCCGTACGATCCGGCGGGCCAGTCGCTGAGCAAGCGCATGCTGCCGCCGGTCTTCGCCGGTGGCAGCTGGGCCAATCCGCTTGGCACCGACAATCTCGGCCGCGACGTCCTCTCGCGGCTGATCTACGGCGCCCGCGCCTCGCTCGGCGTCGGTCTCAGCGTCGCGGCGCTGGCGGGCAGCTTTGGTACCCTCGTCGGCCTTGCCGCCGGCTATCTCGGCGGGGCGTTCGATCGCTTCGTCATGCGCTGGGTCGACGCGCAGCTGTCGATTCCGGACCTGCTGCTCGCGCTCATCGTCCTTGCCGTGATCGGCCCCTCGTTCTGGGCCGTCGTCGTCGTGCTCTCGCTGGGCGGCTGGATGATCTATGCGCGGACGGTGCGCGGCATCGTCGTGTCGACGCGCCGCGAAACCTATGTGGAAGCGGCCGAAATGATCGGTGCGCGGCCGCGGCGCGTCATGGTGTACCACATCCTGCCCAGCCTTGCCGGCCCGCTGCTTGTGCTCGCCACGCTCGAGATCGCCAGCGTCATTCTCGCGGAGGCAGCGCTTTCCTTCCTCGGCATGGGCGTGCAGCCGCCGATGACCTCGTGGGGCCTCGACATATCCAAGGGGCGCGACTTCATCTTCAACAATCCCTGGCTGGTGACGCTGCCGGGCCTCGCCATCACACTCACCATCCTGTCGACCTACCTCGTCTCCAACTGGCTGCGGCAGACGCAGGACCCAGCCGCGCGCGACAAGCGCTTTGGCATCGCCATCCGCAGCACGCAGGAGGCGCAGGCACCAGCCCCGTCACCGACGATCTCTACCCCGGCCCCCAACGCGCTGCTCGAGATCGACAACCTCGCCGTTTCGTTCGAGACCCGCCGCGGACGCATCGATGCCGTTCGCGGTGTCTCGATCCGCATCCACCGCGGCGAAACGCTCGGCGTCGTCGGCGAAAGCGGTTCGGGCAAGAGCGTAACGACACAGGCGGTAATGGGCCTCATCGATCCGCCTGGCCGGATCGAGGCCGGCGACGTGCGCTGGAAGGGCCACTCGCTGCTCGTCGGCGGACGGGAAGCGAAGGCCGTGCGCGGCAAGGAAATCGCCATCATCTTCCAGGACGCGATGACCTCGCTAAACCCGCTGTTCACGGTGGGCTCACAGATCACCGAAGTGCTCTATCGCCATACCCGGCTGCGCGGCGTCGAGGCCCATCGGCGGGCGGTGGACCTGATGGAGCTGGTGGGCATCACCTCCGCCGCAAAGCGCCTCAACTACCTGCCGCACCAGTTCTCGGGCGGCATGCGGCAGCGCCTGATGATCGCCATGGCGCTGGCTGCCGAGCCCGACCTGCTCATCGCCGACGAGCCGACCACCGCCCTCGACGTCACTATCCAGGCGCAGATCGTCGACCTGCTGCGCGACCTGCGCGAGCGCTTCGGTCTCGCCGTCATGCTGGTCACGCACGACCTCGGGCTGGTGGCAGAAACCTGCGACCGTGTGGCCGTCATGTATGCCGGCCGGGTGGTCGAGGTCGGAACGACAGAGCAGCTCTTCGCCGCACCGGCGCACCCCTATACCGCCGGCCTGCTGCAGGCCACGCCGAGCCTCGACAACCAATCGGAGCGCTGGGAGGCCATTGCGGGCTCGCCTCCCGATCCGGCCAACCTGCCGGCCGGCTGCGCCTTCCGGCCACGTTGCCCACAGGCCTCAGCCGCCTGCTCGATCGAGCCGGCACTGGCCGCCTTCGCGCCACAGAGAACGGTGGCTTGCTGGCACCCGGTCGCGGCCCCGGCAGGGGAGTCGGTCACGCCATGACCTCGCAAGCTTCGAACGTGACCGCCCAGCAGCCTCTGGTGGTCGCCGATCGGCTCGGCGTGCGCTATCCGGTGCCGCGTCGCAACATCTTCCACCGCCCGCCCGACTTCGTGGCGCTCGAGGACGTCAGCTTTAGCATCGCGCCGGGAGAGACCCTGGGCGTCGTCGGCGAAAGCGGCTCCGGCAAGAGCACCATCGGGCGGGCCCTGCTCGGCCGGCTGCGACCCAGTTCAGGAAGTGTCGGCTTCGACGGTCGAGACCTCGCAACACTCAGCCGCGAGGAGTTGCGCCAGCTGACGCGCCAGATCCAGCCGGTGTTCCAAGACCCCTATGGCAGCCTCAATCCGCGCATGACCGTGGCGGAGATCGTTGGCGAGCCGCTGCTCGTCCACGGCATCGCACAGGGGGCCGAAGCCCGCGAACGCGTCAATGCACTGCTCGCCCGCGTCGGCTTGCCGCGCGATGCCGGCAACCGGCATCCCGGCACGTTCTCGGGAGGCCAGCGCCAGCGCATCGGCATCGCTCGAGCGCTTGCTGCTGAGCCCAGTTTCATCGTCGCCGACGAGCCTGTATCGGCGCTCGACGTTTCGATCCGCGCCCAGATTGCCAACCTGTTCCGCGACCTGCAGGAGCAACTGGGTCTGACCTATCTCTTCATCGCGCACGATCTCGCGGTCGTGCGCTATGTCTCGCACCGCATCGCCGTGGTCTACGCCGGCCGTATCGTCGAACTGGCGCCGCGCGAGGCCATCTACCGCACGCCGCGCCACCCCTACACCAGGGCCCTGCTGGACGCGGTGCCCTCGCCCGATCCGCAGCGTCGCCATCGGCACGCGTCGGTCCGTGGCGAGTTCGGCACCCGACCGGAAACAGGCTGCGCCTTCGCACCGCGCTGTCCGCTGGCCGATGCCCGCTGCCGCGCAGAGACGCCACCGCTTACCCAAACCGATGGAGGGCACCTTGCCGCCTGCTGGCACGCCTGACCTGACGCTCGAAGGCTTCGACCACGTCATTGCGCTATTCAACGATGTCGAGCAGGCCGCCGCCGGCTTCGCCGCCCTCGGCTTCCATGTGCTCGAGCGCGCCGACGCCGCACGGACCGAAACGGCCAACCGCTACGTCACCTTCCCAGATGGCTCCTACCTCCAGCTGAGCGCCTTCCACGATCGAGCCCAGTCGGCTCGCCACAAATGGGCTTCGATGCTGGATGCCGGCGAGGGATGGGTCGACTACGCCCTGCGTACCGGAAACGTTGCTTCCGACGCAGCACGGCTCGCTGCCGCCGGCCTGCCGCTCTCGGGGCCGAAGCCTTCGGTCCGGCCTCTGGCCAATGGCCAGGCGTGGGAAGCCGAGATACTGCACGCCGGCCGAGGCGCCGGTGCCTCGCCGCTGCTCCCCTATTTCATCGAGGATCGCAACGAGCGCACGCTCCGCGTACCACCCTCGCTCGTCCCCCAACCCGCCGGGACAACCGGCGTAGCCGCCGTGACCCTGCTGACCGGCCATCTCGAACCCCACCGCGCCTCCCTCACTGCCGCCTTCGGCACCGCACGGGAAGTGACTCCGCGCCTGCCCGGCAGCGGCAAGGCGGTCGCATTCGACGTTGCCGGCCGGACGCTTGAAATCGTCGAGGCGGTCTCGGGCGGACTCGCCGAAACGCACCGCCAGCGCGGCGACGGCGTTCACGAGATCCTGCTCGCTGCCGACCCTTCAACGCCTCCAGGAGCCGGCGAAATGCTGCCGCTCGAGCTCACCCATGGCGCCCTCATCCGCCTCCACGGCACACCCAACAAGGACTAAAATGACCAAACGTCTCGGTTTCCTCGGCATCACCGGCACCGTTTCGACCGCCTATATCGGCCAGAAGGCGCTGCTCAAGTTAGAAGGGCACCCGGTTCTCGAGACCGTCGCCTTCATCGCGGATGACCCGGCTGACGTGGGCAAGACCCTCGGCGAGGCCATTGTCGGCCGCTGGCAGGCCGAAGAGCCGCTGCCGGCCCGCTACCACGATCACGTACTAATCGCTCCGGAATCGGCGGCTCTCAGGACGGCGGAACTCGACATCGTGATTTCCACCCTCTACGGGCCGAAGTCGAAGCAATACGACCCCATCCTCGCCGCCGCAGGCATCGCCGTGATCAGCGAGTCGACCGGGCTGCGCGCCGAACCTGACGTTCCGCTGATCGTGCCCGAGATCAACCCCGACCATCTGGGCATCATCCGCGCCCAGCAGCAGGCGCGCGGCTTCGACAAGGGTTTCCTCGTCTCCTCGCCGCTCTGCACGGCCGTCATCATCGCGCTCGCCATCAAGCCGTTCCTCGATGCTTACGGACTGCGCTCAAGTGTGGTCACCACGCTGCAGGCGCTGTCTGGTGCCGGCCGCACCGGCGTTGCAGCCCTGCAGGTGCTCGACAACCTGATCCCGTTCATCAACCAGGAGGAAGACAAGCTCCACAGCGAGCTGCCCAAGATCCTCGGTCACTACAGCGACGGCCAGCTCACGCCCCACAAGGCGGCATTCACCACCACTGCCACCCGCGTTCCGGTGCGCGATGGCCATACCTGCTCGATCACCCTTGGCCTCGACCGGGCGCCCGACCCCGAGGCTGTCCCCTCGCTGATCACCGCCTTCCGGGGCGCCGAAGCCGCCATAGGCCTGCCCCATGCGACGCAGCGGCCGCTGCTCTACCGCCCGGAGCAGGACCGCCCGCAGCCTCTGCTTGACCGCGACCATGACAACCGCATGGCCGTCAGCCTCGGCCGCGTCCGTCCGGCGCCGGTGTTCGACAACGGCATCGGCTTCGTCGCCGTCGGCCACAATCATGGCCGCGGCACCTACGGCAATACCGTCCTTCTCGCCGAGCTCGTTACCAACGAACTGCTGCTCGGCTGATCCTCCAGCCTTCATGCAACCCGGGGCATTGCCCCCGAAAGGAGACATGTATGCAATTCAAGACACTGGCCCGGCGCCTCGGCCTTGCCGCCTTTCTCACCAGCGTAGCCCTTGCCCCGTCGGCCTTTGCCGACGACATCGTCATCGCCATCGGCGCTGAGCCTGGCACGCTCGACCCGCAGGCCCTCGATGATGGTCCGGAGCGCACCATCAACGACAACATCTTCGAGACCATCCTCGTCCGTGACGTCGAGGGCGTCCTACACCCCTGCCTTGCCGAGTCGCTGCCGACGCAGGTCGATCCGCTGACCTGGGAAGTGAAGCTGCGTCCGGGCCTCACCTTCACCAATGGCGAAGCCCTCGACGCCGAGGCGGTTGCCTACAGCATCAACCGCATCCTCGACCCCGAACTGAAGACCGGCCAAGCCTCCTATATCGCCACCATTGCCGGCGCGAAGGTGATCGACGCTACCACCGTTTACGTCTCTACCAAGGAGCCCGACCCGACGCTGTCGACCCGGCTCTACTGGATCAAGATCGTGCCGCCAGCCTATTCCAAGACAGCCGAATTCGCCTCGCATCCGGTCGGATCGGGTCCGTACAGGTTCGTCAACTGGACCCGCGGCGAGCAGGTCGTCATCGAAGCCAACCCGGACTACTGGGGCGACAAGCCGGGCATTGACGGCGTGACCTACCGTTTCATCCCCGACGCCAACACCCGTGTCGCCGGCCTGATGTCGGGCGAGATCGACCTGATCACCAACGTCGCTCCGGACGTTGTCGAGCAGCTGCCGAAATTTGCCACCCAGCAGGGCGTCGAACTCTCCTACATGATGCTCAACGCCCGTCCGGGCGCCGGCGTCACCGAGGACAAGCGCGTACGCCAAGCTCTCAACTACGCCATCAACAAGGAAGAACTCGCCTCGGCTATCTTCCTCGGCCGCGCTGCAGTTGCCGATGGCCAGCTCCTCGCCCCGACTGCCTTCGGATACGATCCGACCATCTCGGCCTACCCGTTTGATCCGGAGAAGGCCAAGGCCTTGCTCGCCGAGGCCGGCGCCGAGGGTGCGACGATCAACATCACCAGCCAGTCCGGCCGCTGGCTCAAGGACCGCGACTCGGTGGAAGCGATCGCCGGCTACTGGAGCGCGATCGGTCTCAACGTGAACATCGAGACCTATGAGTGGAGCGACTTCCTCGGCCGCATCCGCAACCGCGAAGTCCGTCCGCAGGTGTTCTACGCCAGCAGCTCCAACGAGCTGTTCGACGCTGACCGCCCGACGACCCAGACCCTGCATCCGACCGGTGGCTCAAGCTCGTCCAACGAGAACGAGGCGTTCGTCGAGTTGATCGAGAAGGCCCGCTACGAGACCGACGTGGACGCTCGCAAGGCGCTCTACAGCCAGATCCTGCACATTGCACACGAAGACGCCAACCTAGTCTGGCTGCTTTGGCACCAGGACATCTACGGCCTCGCCAAGCGCGTCGAATGGACCCCGCGCCCAGACGGCAAGATCCTGGTCAAGGACATCACGCTGCAGCAGTAGTCTGCCCCGGTCCCGGCGTTCGCGCCGGGACCCACAACGGAGGTTTCCCCCAGATGAGTGATATCGCCCGCGTTGTCATTGTCACCGGCGCCGCCAGCGGCATTGGCGCGGCTACGGCCCAGCGCATTGCCGGTCCCGACACCGCCCTGCTGCTGCATACGCGCGGCAATCACGCCGGGCTGGAAGCCACCGCCGCAAGCGCGACCGCGCGCGGGTCGCAGGTCGAATTGGTACTCGGGGATCTCGCCGTCCCTGAAATGCCCGCGCTGCTCGTCAGCTCTGCGCGCAAGGCTTTCGGACGCCTAGACCAGATCGTCAGCAATGCCGGCCAGGCGAAGCGCGGTGGCTTCGGCGATATCGGCGTCGACGATATAGAGCGTGCCTTCGCCGCCATGCCCATCGCCTTTGCGCGGCTTATCGACAGCGCCCTACCCGACCTCAAGACGTCCGAATGGGGACGCGTCGTCGCGGTGAGCTCGTTCGTTGCCCACAATTTCGGTACCGCAGGGCTCGTCTTTGCCTCGACCGCCGCCGCCAAGGCGGCCCTGGAAGCGCTGGCCGGCACGCTCGCCTTCCAGCTCGCGGCGGACCGCACCACAGTCAACTGCGTTGCGCCCGGCTTCACCCGCAAGACCGCTGGCGGCCACTCCGCCGCCCCGAGCACCGAAACCCGCAGCCCGGGCTACGCCGCGACGCCCTCGGGCCGCATCGCCGAGCCGGACGACATAGCCGCAACCATCGCTTTCCTCCTCTCCCGCGACGCGGCCCACGTCACCGGCCAGACCATCCACGTCGACGGCGGGCTGCTCCTTCCCTAGTCCAGAGCTTGGACCGGAATGGGCGGACATGACGTCCATTGTTGTCACGATCTCAGAAGGCCTCGGGCGACGCCCGGCCACCGCCCTGCCGGTCGCGGCGGAGACAAGGTTCAGCGTCGTCAGCCTCGATTTGCAGATACCGCCTGCATATCAGGGTCCAAGCGAGTAGGGGCCATGTTGGCCTTTCTGACCTCCTCCATCGGCGGGCGCCCAGGGTGTCAGGAACTAGCTGCCAAGATCGTTTGCCACTCCTCGGTCGAAATTCCTGCAGGAGACGATCTCCTCTGGCTCCGGCAGTGCTGAATCGCATCCTGGAGCGACGGGTTGTTCATAGGATTGCGAAGATCCGGAGCCGGTCGCGCAGGCTGGGGATTCGGGCCGTTCGGCAACAGGGGTTGCCCAGTACCGGAGGGCCATTCTCAGGTTCGCAAATCCTTTAATTTGCACATCCGCGGCGCAGCCAATGTCCCAGCACGCCCCCATTGCCGGCAGGATGGGTGCCTCGGCCGGGGTGGCGTCCGGACACTGAGAATGGGCGGCAATCTGGATCGCTGCCCTTGTGAGGCTTATCGGCGGGCGACAACCAAGCCTGTTGGGGACGACAGAAAGACCGAACTGCTCACTCTCGAGCGAATACTCGAGTATTAACAGGCGTCGAATCTACCAACTGGCAGGTTCCGGCGTGCTCTCTGAGATCAACTGTCGGGAAGCCGCCCTTTCATAGGCGACCATAGCCCAGCCCCAATCAGTACGTTAACTGAGGTGCATGGCGGAGAGGGAGGGATTCGAACCCCCGGTGGAGTTGCCCCCACGCCGCATTTCGAGTGCGGTGCATTCGACCACTCTGCCACCTCTCCGCGAGGTCGATCGCGCGTTGCCGCGGCTGGTCGAGACGGGCGGGCTTATGGCATAGCATTTCGGGTGCTGCAACACTCTCTTTGGCTTATGGCATGATGCCACTACCGCTCTTCGTCTACGGTACGCTGCGTGATCCCGATCTCCTGGCTGGCGTGCTCGGACGCAGGCTGGGGTCGGATGCGGTGCATTCGGCCCGGGCGCCTGGCTTTCGGGTAGTGGCCTATCCGGGCCGCATCTACCCGGCGCTGGTGCGCGCGCCCGGCGCGGCGGCCGACGGTCTGCTGCTGACCGGCCTCACCCCGTTCGAACGCGATCTGCTCGATGCCTACGAGGGCGAGGAGTACCGGCGCGACACCATCGCCACGATACTGGCCGACGAACCGGAACTGCACGAGGCTGAGACCTATATGCCGGCCATCACAGTGGCCAGCGGGAGCGCCGGATGGCAGTTGACGGACTGGCAGCGCCATCACAAGCAGCGCATCCTCGATGCCGAAACTGCAACTGCCCAAGACCTGCGTCGCCGCCTGATCGCCATCCGTCCGAACTGAGCGCCAAAGGCCCAATACCGGCGCCGCCAGCCCGAGTCTTTCCTTAACTTTGCAGCCGATTGCCACGATAAGGCCGCTCGACTTGCGTGCTGGGGGCATCCTCGCGCGCATTTTTGGTTTGTTTAACCGCTGTCCGAGGCCGCTGCCGACACCCGTCGGCTCAACTCGAAGCCCGCAGGATCAGGCAATCGCCTGCGGCGCCACAGGGCGCGATAACATGGAGGCCGGTTCGCCGGCACGCGCATGACGTTTGCAGTGATCAAAACCGGCGGCAAGCAATACAAGGTTGCCGCCAATGATGTGGTGAAGATCGAAAAGATCGACGCCCAGCCTGGCGATGTGGTCACCTTTGACCAGGTCCTGATGGTCGGCGAGGGCGACAATGTCACCGTCGGCGCGCCGCTGGTTGCGGGTGCCCTGGTCGCAGGCCAGTTCATCGCGACCGAGAAAGAGCGCACCGTCATCATCCTGAAGAAGGAGCGCCGCCAGCACTACGATCGCCGCAACGGCCATCGTCAGCGCCTGTCGACCGTCCGCATCACCGAGATCCTGACCGGCGGCGCCAAGCCGACCACCCAGGTCGACGAGATCGCCAAGGCCCGCGCCGAAAAGCGCGCCGCCGCCGCTGCCGAAGTGGTTGCCAAGCTCGAGGCAAAGCACGCCAAGGCCGCCGGCAAGTCCGGCCTGGCAGCTCTTGCTGCCGCGCCGAAGAAGGCCGCTGTCAAGAAGTCGGCTCCCGAGGCCGATGCCGCTGACACCGCGGCTCCCGCCAAGAAGGCCGCGCCGAAGAAGGCCGCTGCCGACACGGCTGACAAGCCCGCGACCGAGAAGAAGGCCGCTGCCAAGAAGGCAGCTCCCAAGTCTTCTTCGACCACCGACAAGGAATAAGGAGACTAACCGATGGCACATAAGAAGGCAGGCGGTTCCTCCCGCAACGGTCGCGATACGGCTGGCCGACGTCTTGGCGTCAAGAAGTTCGGCGGCGAAGCTGTGATCGGTGGCAACATCATCATCCGCCAACGCGGCACCAAATGGCATCCGGGCACCGGCGTCGGTATGGGCATCGACCATACCATCTACGCCCTCATCCCCGGCACCGTGGCGTTCAAGACCCGCGCCAACGCCAAGGTCTACGTGTCGGTACTCCCGGCAGCAGAAGCAGCAGAATAAACCGGTGAGGCCTAGAAACCCCTGCCGGAGACCAGCTCCCCGGCAAGGCGACTAGGCAGTCAGCCGCGCGACAAGATCCAAGGGGAGCCGGAATCCGGTTCCCCTTTTGTCTTTTTCGTCGTGAGGGCGGCTGAAAATGAGACTGTATCTGAGCTCCTATCGGATCGGCGACCGCGCCGGTTCGCTCCTCGCACTGCTCGGCAGCGGCAAAAAAGCTGCAATTGTCGAGAACGCGCTGGACAATATCTCTCCTGCCGCACGTGAAATTTACCGCGCCGAAGCCTACGACCCGGCGGTCGAACTGGGCTCGCTCGGCATTGCCGGCGCGCCGCTCGACCTGCGCGACCATTTCGGGGATCAGGCGGGCCTCCGGGCCCGGCTCGGCCAGTTCGACCTGGTCTGGGTCACCGGCGGCAACGCGTTTGTGCTTCGCCGCGCCATGAAGCAGTCGGGATTCGATGACGTAATCACCGACATGCTCGACAACGACGAGATCGTCTACGGGGGCTTTTCAGCCGGTGCGGCGGTTGCCGCGCCAAGCCTCGAAGGCATCCATCTCATGGATGACCCTGACGAGGTGCCGGCCGGCTATACGCCCGAAGTCGTCTGGGACGGGCTTGGGCTCATCGACCATGCGATCGTGCCGCATTATCGCTCGCCGCATCCCGAGAGCGGTGCCGCCGACCGGGCCGTGCGCCACCTCGGCAACCGGGGCCTGCGCTATCGCGCCCTGCGCGACGGCGAGGCGATCGTCTGGACCGAGAACCGGCGCCCCGGCCTCGACGCGCGGAGAATCGCGTGATGGCCCAGCTCGAAGAAGATGACATTCTGCCCCGGCGGCGGCCGTCCCTCGCTGGTCCCGCCGCACAGGCGAAGGCGCTGGCGGAGGCTACGGCCAAGCTTGCCGCCCGCCGCCAGCGTGACGCACTCCCCCACCGGATCGAGACGCCGCGGCTAGTGCTGCGCGCTCCTATCCGTGGCGACGTGCCTGACCTCGTCCGGTTGGCTGACAACCGCCGGATTTACGAGGTGCTGGCCCGCCTGCCGCACCCCTATACCCGCGCCGACGGCATCGCCTTCGTCGAGATTTTCGCGCAACGCCCGGACGAGAGGCCCTATGCCATCACGCTCGACGACCGCTTCGTTGGCATTGTCGGCTTTAGCTTCCACGAGGGCGAGCCGCCTGAACTCGGCTATTGGCTGGGTGAGCCCTACTGGGGCAAGGGCATTATGAGCGAGGCAGTGAAGGCTCTGCTCGAGGCGGCCTTCGCCACCGGCCTTTTCCCGCGCATCAAGTCGCGGGCACTGACAAGCAATGCCCGCTCCCTTAACGTTCTCGGGAAGGCGGGATTCCTGCGGCGGCGCGAGGAAATCGAAACAATCGGAACGGGCGCCGGCAAGCCGACGGTCTACCTGATGCTGGAGCAGCCGAAATGGATGTGACGATACGCACCCCGCGACTGATCCTTCGTCAGCCGGTGCTCGATGATGCAGGCCGCATCGCACGCTTCCTCGACAATTTTGCCGTGTCCGGCAACCTCAGCCGCGTCCCCTATCCCTATCGGCTGGCGGACGCCAAGGCCTGGTTGAGGACCTGGAGGCCCGACACACCCGCCGGCGAGACCGGATTCGTCATCGATCTCGACGGCGAGGGGGTGATCGGCAATGTCGGCTTCCACCGCGACTTCGAAGGTACCGTGATCGGCTACTGGCTGGCGCAGCCGTTCTGGAACCGTGGCCTGATGAGCGAGGCCGTGCGGGCCGCGCTTGACTGGTACTTCGAGACCACTGCGGCGATGACCCTGGCCTCTGGGGTGTTCCACTTCAACAGGGCCTCACTTGCCATCCAGAAGAAGATGGGCTTCACCGAGATCGGCACCTCCATGCGGCTTTGCCTTGCGCGCGGAGAGGAGGTGCGCCATATCGACACCGAACTGACACGCAGCGCCTGGATGACTCATAGCCAGCGCGCGCAAGAAAGCAGCAAATGAAGTTTCTCGACCAGGCGAAAGTATTCGTGCGCTCCGGCAATGGCGGTGCCGGGTCGGTATCGTTCCTGCGTGAGAAGTTCGTCGAGTTCGGCGGGCCGAACGGCGGCAATGGCGGCCGCGGCGGCGACGTGATCATCCGTTGCGTCGACGGGCTCAATACACTTATCGACTACCGCTTCCAGCAGCACTTCAAGGCTGCCACCGGGACCCATGGCATGGGCAAGGACCGGCACGGCGCCAAAGGCGCCGACGTGATCCTGAAGGTCCCGGTCGGCACGCAGGTGTTCGAGGAGGACGGCGAGACGCTGATTGGCGACTTCACCGAGGTCGGCCAGGAAATGGTGCTGCTCGAGGGCGGCAATGGCGGCTTCGGCAACGCGCATTTCAAGACCTCGTCCAACCAGGCGCCCCGCCGGGCCAACCCGGGACAGATCGGTACCGAAAAGTGGATCTGGCTGAGGCTCAAGCTCATCGCCGACGCCGGGCTCGTCGGGCTTCCGAATGCCGGCAAGTCAACTTTCCTCGCCGCCGTATCGGCCGCCAAGCCCAAGATTGCCGACTACCCCTTTACCACGCTCCACCCGAACCTCGGGGTCGTCTCGATTGGCGACCGCGACTTCGTACTGGCAGACATTCCCGGACTGATCGAAGGCGCGCACGGGGGTCAGGGCCTTGGCGACCGCTTCCTCGGCCACGTCGAGCGCTGCGCCATTCTCGTGCACCTGATTGACGGAACCCAGGAAGACGTGAAGGCCGCCTACCAGACCATTCGAGGCGAGCTTGAAGCCTACGACGGCGAACTCGCCGAAAAGCCCGAGATCGTCGTCCTCAACAAGATCGACTCCATCGACTCCGACGAGGTGAAGGAGAAGGTCAAGGTGCTGAAACGCGTCAGCAAGACGGAGGTATTCACCTGCTCGGGTGTCACGGGAGAAGGCGTCGACAAGGTGCTTTACCGCATCGTCGCCCAGATCGATGCCGACCGGCTCGAGCGGGACGAGCTCGAGCGCCGTAAGTCCGAGCCCACCTGGGTGCCGTGATGGACGCACTTGCGCCCTACCGGCGCCTGACCATCAAGATCGGCTCTGCCCTCCTTGTTGATGGCAAGACTGGCAAGCTGCGCACGGAATGGCTGGCAGCCCTCGCCGAGGACCTCGCGGCGCTAAAGGCGACCGGCGTGTCGCTTGTCATCGTCTCCTCTGGCGCCATAGCGCTCGGCAGGCGCCTGCTCGGGCTGGATGCCAAGGTGCTGCCGCTCGACCAGAGCCAGGCGGCCGCCAGCGCCGGGCAGATCGCCCTGAGCCAGGCCTGGGCCGAGGCGCTCGGCCGGCACGGCATCATCACCGGACAGATCCTGCTGACCCCCAACATCACCGAGGAACGGCGCTACTTCCTCAACGCCCGCACCACGATTTCCACCCTGCTCGGCCTGGGCGCCATCCCCATCATCAACGAGAACGACTCCGTCGCGACCGCCGAGATCCGGTATGGGGACAACGACCGGTTGAGCGCCCGCGTCGCCACCATGATCGAGGCCGACTGCCTGATCCTGCTCTCCGATGTCGATGGGCTTTACACCGCCCCGCCGGCGAGGGACCCCGGCGCGCGGCACCTGCCCTTCGTGCCCGCCATCACCCCCGAGATCGATGCCATGGCCGGCGGCGCGGCGAGCCACCTGAGCCGAGGCGGCATGACCACCAAGGTCGAGGCCGGCAAGATCGCGACGCAGGCCGGCACCGCGATGATCATCGCAAGGGGCACCGAGATGCATCCGCTGCGCGGCCTGACCGAAGGCGCCCGGCATACGCTGTTCGCGCCCGTCGAGACCCGCGCCCAGGCGCGCAAGCGCTGGATCATGGGGCATCTCGAGCTCGTCGGCTCGATCCATGTCGACGCTGGCGCGGCCCGCGCCCTGCTCGACGGCAAATCGCTGCTGCCGATCGGCGTTACTCGCGTCACTGGTGACTTCGACCGCGGCGACGCGGTCGCCGTCTTTGATCCAGACGGACGCGAGATCGCCCGGGGCCTCGCCGGCCTCGGTCGCGAAGAAGCCGACGCGGTGAAGGGAAAGAACTCGAAAGCCGTCGCCGACCTGCTTGGGGTGGGCACGCGCTCGGAAATGGTGCACCGTGACA